>JAABTZ010000468.1 GCA_011389605.1 Desulfobacteraceae bacterium | reverse complement strand
GTTATGGCCCGGCTGTCAATGTCTGTGGCAAATATCTGAAAATTGATCCTTTCCTTGAGCTGCCGCTGGTGCTCCGCCAGTAAAATGGCAAGGCTGTAGGGTTCTTCGCCGGTTGAACAGCCCGCAGACCAAACGCGTATGGTTTCGTTGGGTTTTTTCTCTGAAAACAGCCCGTCAATCTGCTTCTCAAGGGCCTCAAAAGCCTCCGGATCCCTGAAAAAACTGGTGACTCCGATGAGCATGTCCCGGAACAGGGCCTCGATTTCGGCGGGTGTCTGCTGCAGATACTTGATGTATCCTTCGGAATTTTCAAGCTGTTGTATTGCCATGCGGCGTTCAATGCGGCGATTGACGGTATTGGGTTTGTACTGGCTGAAGTCGTGGCCGGAATGGTTGCGCAGCAGCATAAAGATTTTTCTGAGGGCGTTTTCATTTCCTGCAGGCGCTTGGCCCTCGGCCTGCTTGTCTGTCCTGTCAATGGCGCGACGGGCATATTCCATGATTTTGACCGGCATTTCAGCCGGCGGCAGTTCAAAGTCGACCATGCCGGTGGCAATGGCGCTTCTGGGCATACTGTCGTATTCGCTCGAGGCCGACTCCTGGACCATGATCATTCCGCCTTCGCCCTTGATTGCGCGCACGCCCAAAGTGCCGTCGCTTCCACTGCCCGAAAGCACGACGCCGATGGCCCTTTCACGCAGATCCTGGGCCAGGGTGCGGAAAAAAAAGTCTATGGGCATCCGCTTTCCCCGGGGCGCGACAGGCTCCATTAACTGCAGGGCGCCGCTGATATAGGCCATGTCTTTGCCCGGCGGGATGATATAGGCGCAGTTGGGACGCACAATCATCCCGTCTTTCACCTCAAAGACCTTCATGCGCGTATAGCGCCCTACCAGGTCCGTGAGGATGCTTTTGTGGTCCGGGGCAAGGTGCTGTACAAGAACAAAGGCCATGCCGGGATCGGTATCTTTGGGCATGCCTGAGAAAAATGCCTCGAATGCCGCCAGCCCGCCGGCTGAAGCGCCGATGCCTACCACCGGAAAATCAGGGAGCGGATCTCCGGGGCCGTCTTTTTCCTCTGCAGCCCTGTTGTTCTGGTTTTTTTGCGGCTCATTTTTTTGATTCATTCCGGTCCTTTCCCGCAAGCGGGACGATTAAGTGCATTGCGAAATAAATGGGCACGAATGCATGACTTTGCAATTGAAGGTATTGTTAATAAAAATATTACCATAATTTAATTGATAACAAAAATATAGGCCTATGCAGGTTAAATAGCAAGCGGTTTTCCATGAGCGGTTTTCCATGTGCCTGCGGCAATAAAATCAATAATTTAATAAGTTTGCCCTTAGACGGCCGGAGTCGGCCTAAGGATTATCGGTTTGCCAACAGGGCGTTGAAGGAATATATTAAGTTATTAAAACCATATGGGAATTTATTGCCGCAGGAAGTGGAGAAAGATTAATGACAAATCAGGCCCGGGCAATTGTGGAGGCTTATCCGGATCTCATGGCGCGCCTTGATGCCAAGCGTCGCTATACCTATGTCAATGCGAAATATGCGCAGGTGGCCGGCGTGCCCGCAGAAAAACTGCTGGGCCGGGTTGCCGGGCAGGTTCATTTTCCGCGGATCTGGGCCCGGTCGATTAAAAAAGCCATGGATGAAGCTTTGGAAAAGGGGCAGACCCGTAAGCTGGAAGTCAGGTTCGGCGGCAGATGGTATTTAACCAATATCGTTCCGGAGCATGATGAAAATCAAAACCTGGTTTCTTTTGTGATCTTTGCCCACGATGTCACAGAAATCAAGCAAACCCAGCAAGAACTGAAACAAAAACAAAATCAGCTTGCCGAAAGCGAAAGCAGGTTCCGCAACGTTCTTGAAAACTCCCTTGACGCAGCTTACCGCCTGGATATTCAAACCGATGTCTTTGATTACATGAGCCCTGTAATCAAGCAGATCACCGGCTATCTGCCCGAAGAATTCCGGGCCATGGGCACCAAAGACATGCTGGATCGGATCCACCCGGACCATGTTGATGGGGTTAAACAGGAGATTGCATCGGTTCTGGCAACTGATCGCTCCACGTGTTTGCTCGAATATCCATTCAGGGCCAAGGGCGGCGACTACAGGTACCTGGCTGATTATTTCCGGGTCATCCGAAATTCCCAGGACATACCCGTGTACCGTATCGGAGTTATGCGCGATATCACCGGGCAAAAGGAAATCGAGGAAATGATGCTCGCCTCGCTTAATACCGCCCAAAAGCGTGCCCTGGAGGCCGAGGAAAGGCGACGGATTCTTGAGGCCATACTCGTTGGCATACCCGAAGGCATTGCCGTGATTGAAGCCCCGGACGGAGCTCTTCGGCTTGTGAGCAGTTATTACGAAAATTTCCTCGGCGCACCCGGGGATGTGCTCCACGGCACGAGCCTGGAAAAACAGATGCAACATTATGCTGGTTTGGACAGCAACGGCCGCAAGCCCGTACCCCTTGAACAAACTCCTGCCTGGCGGGCTCTTAATAAAGGAGAGGTGGTCATAAACGAGGAATGGGTTGTGGCCAGGCCCGATGGCTCCCAATCGGTGGTTTCAATTATCGCCTCTCCTGTCTTAAACGACCGCGGCGAGACCACCCATGCGGTGATAAGTTTTCGCGATATTACAAAAAATAAGGAAATGGAGGCAGCCCTGCGTAGCAGGGAGTTTGAATTCCGCGCCCTGGTGGAAAATTCCCCGGACCTCATATTGCGGGTGGACCCGCAGATGCGCTATCAGTTTGTCAATTCCCCTTATGAGCGTATGACGGGCATATCCAGGGGACGGTTTTTGGGCAAAACCAGCCGGGAACTGGAACTGCCCGAGCAAT
>JAABTZ010000467.1 GCA_011389605.1 Desulfobacteraceae bacterium | reverse complement strand
ATGGGGCCGTAAAAAGTTCAAGATCAAGGCTTGCGCGATTTTGAAGAATGCAGCGTACTTAGCCGTACGTGAAATTCGTCAGAAATCGCGCGTAACGCAGATATTGGACTTTTTACGGTTCCATCAATACTGAACCGTTGCCTTTGTTACAGCAGGAGAACTGATTATGTATGTACCACGATATGTGTTTTTTACCAAGGGGGTCGGCACTGATAAAGCCCATCTGGCCTCTTTTGAAAATGCCTTGCGGGTGGCAGGAATTGCCCATTTGAACCTGGTTCAGGTTTCATCAATATTTCCTCCCGGCTGCAGGATTCTGGAAAAGGATAAGGGCCTTGCCAAGCTCGAACCCGGAGAAATAACTCATTGTGTAATGGCGCGTGAAAACAGCCGGGAGCCGGGCCGCCGGCTTGTGGCAAGCGTGGGTCTGGCTCTTCCCGAGGGCAATGAGCGCTATGGTTATCTTTCCGAGCATCACGGCTTTGGCCAGACAGAGGTGGAAGCCGGCGAGTTTGCCGAAGACATGGCCGCATCCATGCTGGCAACCACCCTTGGCATTGAGTTTGATCCGGAAAAAGACTACGACGAACGCCGGGATATCTATAAGATGTCGGGCAAAATCATTCATTCCAGGCATGTCAGCCAGGCAGCACTTGGCGCCGAGGGAAATCTGTGGACCACGGTGCTGGCCGCGGCCATTTTTGTGAAATAAAGATGCAGTCAAATCTTTTTGTCCCCTTCGGGGGCTGGGAAATGCATGTTGAAGATATGGATAAAGCCTCGGTGCTGGTAATGCCAGTCTGCTATGAGGCAGCCCCGGCCTATGGCCTCGGCAGCCGGGAAGGGCCGTTTCATCTGCTTACCGCCTCCATTGAACTCGAAGATGTGGATGAGCAAACCTTGACTCAGTGGGGCAGAGCAGGAATTCATACCCTGCCGGCTTTAATGCCCACACCAGTGCCCGAGGCCGCCATGGAGGAGATCCGGGCGGCAGCCGCCCGCTATTTAAAGAAGGGTAAATTTATACTTTTTCTGGGTGGTGATCATGCCATTACCATTGCAACAGCATCGGCTGTTGCGGAGAAATACCCTTCAGTGGGGGTGATGCAAATTGATGCCCACCTGGACCTGCGGGATACCTATAACGGAAGTCGTTACAATCACGCCTGCGTTATGAGGCGTGTGGCAGATGACCTTGGCCTGCCTTTTGTCCAGGCTGCAATCCGTTCCTTTTCCTCAGGGGAGGCCTCATATGTCCGGGAAAATCGACTGACACCATTTTTTGCCCATCAGATCGATCCCCTTGATCATTCATGGATGGATGAGGCAATTGAGGCTCTGCCAGATAAGGTTTACCTGAGCATTGATTTAGACGGTCTTGATCCTTCCGTGATTCCGGGTACCGGCACGCCTGAACCGGGGGGGCTTACCTATCGTCAGGTCGTTGAATTTTTGCGCCGTCTGGGGGCCTCCGGGAAAAAAGTGGTTGCCGCCGATATTACCGAACTTGCCAAAATTCCCGGCACCCAGGTCTCTGAATTTACCGCCGCGCGCATTGCCGCCAAGATGTTTGTATACCTGCTTTGAAGCCGGGATTTTTTTAAGTTATAAAAACTGATGGTCTCGTAAAAAGTCGGTTTTCAGATGGTTCCATCAAAACTGCTACCACTGACAAAGAGAGGAGATTCCATGCAGATACGATTCTACGGTGCGGTGCGGGAAGTTACGGGATCCATGCACATGCTGGAAAGTGAAAAAGACCGGATTCTGCTCGATTGCGGCATGTTCCAGGGCAGGCGGAAAGAGTCTGATATGAAAAACCGGGTAATGCCCTTTGACCCCTCCATTATTGCCAATGTGATCCTTTCCCATGCACATATTGACCACTCGGGGCGAATTCCCCTGCTTGTCAAAAAAGGCTTTACCGGCAATGTGCTCTGCACCCGGGGCACGGCAGATGCCTGCCATTATCTGCTGCCCGACAGCGCCAGGATTCAGGAATCGGATGCGTCCTACCTCAATTACAAAAGGGTGCGCGGGACTGTTTCGGACTTAACCGGCAGGGACCGCGACGAGGTCAAAAAGGTGCTCAAGAAAAACGGCCGCACCGATGATCAGGCCGTTGCCCGATATATGGACCGCTACGGGCTGTCTAAAGTTGAGCCTTTGTATACCTCCGAGGATGCCGAGCAGGCCCTTGCCCATTTTGCAGGCCAGCCTTATGATCACCGGATTACAGCCGGCCGGGACATGGAATGTGTTTTCTATGAAGCCGGCCACATACTGGGATCTGCTGTAACCATTGTCCGGGCAAGGGAAAGGGGCAGGTTTTACAATATATGCTATACCGGTGATATCGGCCGCTTTGACAAGCCGATTATCAGAAACCCGACGCTTAATTTTGCCGAGCAGGACCGTGTCATTGACTTGATGCTCATGGAAAGCACCTATGGTGACAGGGTCCATGAACCGGTAGCTGACATGACTCCCCATCTGAAACAGATAATCATGGAAACCGTGGAGCGGGGCGGCACCCTTCTGATCCCGTCTTTTGCCTTTGGCCGGACCCAGGAACTGCTTTACGCCATCCATGAGCTTTACAACAGCAACGAGGTGCCCAAAGTTCCCATTTTTGTTGACTCTCCGCTTGCTACCCGTATTACCAGGGTCTATGGCGAGCACCCGGAGGTATATGACAAGCAGACCCACAGAGATTTTCTAAAAGAAGGTTTAAATCCGTTCATGTTTGATCACCTGCGTTTTACAGAGTCTGTGGAAGAATCCATGGCATTGATGCGCGAAGACAAACCCCATATTGTCCTTTCTGCTTCAGGCATGTGCGAAGGCGGCCGGATACTGCATCAT
>JAABTZ010000466.1 GCA_011389605.1 Desulfobacteraceae bacterium | reverse complement strand
GAGCGATTGTTTTTCCGTGGCCTTTTCAGGCGGGTCCACGCCGCGCGGGCTTTATTGATTTAGCAAGAAAACAGCCTGAGATACGGGAGGCAATATGGCAAAGCAATACGATTATGACATCGGTATTATCGGCGGCGGGGCCGCAGGGCTGACAACGGCTTCGGGCGCGGCCCAGCTCGGGGCCAAAACCCTTTTGATTGAAAAGGAAAAGGATCTTGGCGGGGATTGTTTGCACTTCGGGTGCGTGCCCAGCAAGACGCTGATTAACTCGGCGCGGGCTTACCATACCATTGTCAATGCCGGAAAACATGGACTGCCGGAGGTGGATGCGCCGCCCGTGGATTTTGCCGGCATCAGAGACCGGATAGAAAATGTCATTTCCGCGATTCAGGAGCATGATTCCCAAGAGCGGTTTTGCGGGCTCGGGGCAAAGGTTGAATTCGGCAATCCGGAATTTATGGACGCGCATGCGGTTTCCTTAAACGGAAGCACCGTGTCTGCCAAAAAATGGCTCATTGCCACCGGCTCTTCTCCGGGCGCGCCCCCGGTGCCCGGGCTGGAGCAGGCCGGCTATATCACCAACCGGGAAATCTTTTCCCTGGAAAAACTGCCGGAATCCATGGCGATTATCGGCGGCGGGCCCATTGCCGTGGAAATGGGTCAGGCATTTTCACGGCTGGGCACACAGGTGACCATTATCGAACGGGCAGATCAGATCCTGGGCAAGGAGGACAAGGACCTGGCAGACGAACTGCTGGGGCTGCTTGCGGCATCTCCGAACATGACTTTTCATCTCAACGCCAAAATTCTATCCACAAAAGATCTGGGCGGCAAAAAAGAGGTGGTGTTTGAAAACGGCAAGGGAGAGGAAAAACAGGTACATGCCGAAACCCTGCTGGTGGCCGCGGGCAGGACGCCCAATATCGAGGGACTGGCTCTTGAAAAGGCCGGGGTCGATTGTACCGGCCGGGGCATTACGGTGGATGCCCGAATGCGCACTTTGCAGAAGCACATTTTTGCCGCAGGCGATGTCACAGGATCGTTTTTGTTCACCCATGCCGCGGGGTATGAGGGCTCTATCGTGATCGCAAATGCCGTCTTCCGCCTGCCCAGAAAAGCCGATTACACCTTTCTGCCCTGGTGTACCTATACCGATCCCGAGCTGGCCAGTATCGGCATGAACGAGAAAAGCGCAAAACAAGCAGGCATATCTTACTCGGTATGGCGCGAGGATTTCAAAGACAACGACCGGAGCCTGGCCATGGGCAACACGGCCGGACAAATCAAGATGATCCTTGATGAAAAGGAAAACCTCATTGGCGTCCAGATCCTGGGGCCCAGCGCCGGCGATCTGATAAACGAGTGGGTTGCGGTGTTAGCCGGTCGGGTCAAGCTGTCCACCCTGGCCTCGGCGGTTCATCCCTATCCCACCCTGGGCGAGATCAACAAGCGCGTGGCCGGGGCTTACCTGAGCCCGAAAATCTTTTCCGAGCGTATCAAAAAAGGGCTTAAATTCTTTTTCGCCTTAAAGGGAAGAGCCTGCGGAAAAGACAATGAATAGAAAAGTGCGCCCATGAAAATTCCGGATACCAAAAAACTTGCTGTAATCGGCGTGATTGTGATCATTGTCGTGCTGTTCTTTGCCCTGGACCTGCAACAGTACATGAACCTGGCATACATAAAAGAATCCAGGGAAAAATTCCAGGCCCTGCTTGCCCAATACCCCGTGCTGGTTACAGGCGCGTTTTTTATCGTCTATATCGTGGTTACAGCATTAAGCCTTCCGGGCGCGGCGGTCATGACACTGGCGGGTGGGGCTCTTTTAGGATTCTGGATCGGCCTTGTGATTGTCTCCTTTGCCAGCACCATCGGTGCAACCCTTGCCTGCGCGGTAGCCAGATACCTGTTTCGGGACTGGACAAAGGAAAAGATGGGCGCGTGGTATGACAAAATCAATGCGGGCATTAAAAAAGAAGGCGCATTTTACCTGTTTACCCTGCGCCTGATTCCGGCAATTCCTTTTTTTGCCATCAACCTGGGCATGGCCTTAACCGAAATGCGGCTGTGGACATTTTACTGGGTCTCCCAGGTGGGCATGCTTGCAGGCACGGCCGTTTTTATCAATGCCGGCAACCAGTTGGGCCAGATCAGCAAAATGGGCGACATTCTTTCCCCCTCGTTGATCATCTCCTTTGTGATACTGGGCATTTTCCCCCTGGCGGTAAAAAAAGTTGTCAATTTTGTCCGGGCAAAAACCGGCAAAGGAAAGGTGGATCCGGATGCGGAGAAAAATGGGTAAATAAATGAAAATGCCGGCATGAAATTGCAAACACCCTGTTGGGAGAGGTGCCCATTTCGGTCGGCTACTGACCGCTGGCATATTTAGCGGCTGTGTACAGCCGCCGGATTGACGGACGCACCCTGACAATCGCCCCCTCAGGTAAACCCGGCCATCGACCTGCATTTGTAACAATATTCAAACTTGAAGGCTTTGTAAAAAGTCCAATATCTTCGCTGTGCAGTGGCAACCCCTGGAATTTATCGCACGGCTAAGTACACTCGTATTGTTGGCGACCTTCTTGTTTATGACAAATCATCTCAGAAAGTGATGTCCCGGATCTATACCAATGGCTGTTAATTTTTTTCACCTTTCCAGTTCCTCTGCCCATTTTTGCAGAATCTCCCTGTCCCTGGGGTCGATCCAGGTAATTGCCAGCCTGAAGGCGAATCCGTTCTCCGGGGCCGCTTGCGGCCCTTCGGAGACCACCTTGGCATAGATGTCTTCAAAGCAGTGGGCTTCCACGCAAAATTCGAACCGAATCCGCAAATTGTCAAAAACATCGAGCCGGGTATCAACCCAAACGTCCA
>JAABTZ010000465.1 GCA_011389605.1 Desulfobacteraceae bacterium | reverse complement strand
GCCTGGACAATCCAATCCGGAGATGGTTGCAGAACCCCGGTAAACTACTGGCCCCATATATCGACCACAATTCCTATGATGTATTGCACAAAAAAATAGACGGCCTGACAGTAAACAACCTGGACAATGAGGCCGCAACTATTGAGTCCCTGTGGCACGATCAGCGGGTGGTGCTTGTATTTTTGCGCCATTTCGGGTGAATCTTTGCCAGTCAGCAGGTGGCTGACCTGATGAAGGTAAAACCAGAGCTGGATAAAATGAAAGTGGGTTTGGTGGCCGTCGGCAGCGGCACCCCGGACCAGGCCCGGGCCTTTGTGGAAAAATTTAACTTTCAGGGCCAGATGTATGTCAACCCCGGGCTGTCTGCATACAAAGCCTTCGGACTGAAGAGGGGGATCTGGAAAACCGTGGGGCCGGCCTCGGCGTGGCGTGCAATAAAGGCCATGTTGCGGGGAAATCGCCAAGGCAGCAACGCCGGGGACCTCTGGCAGCAGGGCGGTATGTTTGTTCTTGGGCCCGGCAGGCAGCTTCTTTTTGAACACCGCAATCCGGGCGCAGGAAAACAGGCTGACCTTAAGGCCGTGCTTGCAGCAGCGGCTACGCCCTGACAGCCATTGGCTTTAAACAAGCTGAAAAGCTGTGGACAGAAGTGTAATAATAATTCAATCAACAGGAGGAAAGCCATGAAAATGGAGCAATGGATCCGGGCAATCGCAGGGACCTTTATCCTGTTATCATTGATTCTGTCTCAGTTGCACCATCCCTACTGGCTCTTTTTTACAGCTTTTGTGGGAGCAAATCTGCTGCAATCTGCTTTCACAAAATGGTGCCTTATGGAGTACATACTGGCCAGGCTTGGCACTGCAAAACGTTCAGATTGAGTTTTTCCTGCTGATCAGCCATTTGATCAGCCATATTTCACGGCGCTGACTAAAAAACATATGTGCATATGCAGATCTTAATCAAGATTATCCTGAGCGTGGCAATTATCCTGATTGCCACTGCCGTCGGCAAAAAAATGCCTTCAGCAGCCGGCCTTATCGGAGTTATGCCGCTTACCGGTGCCCTAGTGCTGGTATGGATGTATGTGGAAAACAAAGGCAATCCGGAAATTATGCATGATTTTGCCAAAGGTGCGCTTTGGGGAATTCTGCCCAGCATCCTTTTCTTTCTTGTGGCTTTGCTTTGTTTCAAAAAACATTTTTCCCTGCCCGCGGTTATTGTCTCAAGTTTTGGAGTATGGCTGATTGCAGCGTTTATCCATCAATGGGCTTTGAGATAAAATAGCGCAATTCCCGGACAATTTTTACAGGGAGGGCTAAGCATGACATCACAATTCAGAAACATGATCTTTGAAGGCGGCGGGGTGAAGGGTATTGCCTATGTAGGAGCCATGCAGATTCTGCAGGATCGAGGCATTCTGCCGGAAATCCGCAGGGTTGGCGGCACCAGTGCCGGTGCCATCAATGCTCTTATTTTTGCTCTTGGCTACAGCATCTCTGAACAGCAGGAGATGTTGCGCTCAATTGACTTTCGCAATTTCATGGATGACTCCTTTGGCCTGATACGCGATATCCGGCGTCTTGCACGCGAGTTTGGCTGGAACAGGGGTGATTTTTTCTCTACCTGGATCGGAGAGCTTATCGAACAGAGGCTCGGCAAGCGTGACGCCACATTCGGCGACCTTCAAAACAGTGGTCTGCCGGACCTGTATGTAATCGGCACAAACCTGTCCACGGGCTACGCCGAGGTTTTTTCCGCAGAGCGGCACCCATCCATGGAGCTTGCCACAGCTCTTCGCATCTCCATGTCCATCCCTCTTTTTTTTGCTGCCATGCGTCATGGACCACGCCAGGATGTCTATGTTGACGGGGGAGTCCAGATCAACTACCCTGTTAAGCTGTTTGACCGCAAACGTTATATAGACATGGAAAATGAACCCGGGGCCGCACGCCTGACCCCTTATTATAACAAAGAAAATGCAAGATTCCGGCTTCAGCGGCCGGACAGGAGTCCATACATCTATAATTGCCAGACACTTGGGCTTAGGTTAGATACTGCCGAAGAGATCGGGCTTTACCGCTATGATGAGAAAATTGCCGGAAAACCGATCAAATCTTTTACAGACTATGCCCGCGCCCTTGTTGGCGCAATTATGAAGGTGCAGGAAAACATGCATCTTCACAGTGATGACTGGCAGCGAACAATCTATATCAACACCCTTGATACTGGAACCGTGGATTTTGATATTTCCGATTCCAGAAAGCAGGCTTTGATCGAACAGGGAATAGCTGGCGCAGAACGCTACTTTGAGTGGTTCGAGGACCAGGATGAAGCGCCTGTAAACAGGATTGAGCAAATCTGAAAAATAAAAATGGATATGATATGAGCCGTTACAATGATCCTGACAGCCGACTTGTGTATTCCACTGAAAAAGGCCGCATGTGCCCGAAATGCGCTAAGCCTTCTGACCAGTGCCGGTGCAGGCAGAGCCAGGCTGCACCTTCCTGCGACGGCACAGTGCGCATCAGACGGGAAACCAAAGGCCGCAAGGGAAAGGGTGTAACCCTTGTCACCGTTGCCGGGCTTGAATCCGATGAGCTTAAAAAACTGGCCAGAGAGCTTAAAGCAAAATGCGGCAGCGGTGGAACGATAAAAAACGGAAACATCGAAATCCAGGGAGATCACAGGGATCTTCTTGAAGAACAACTCAGAAAAGAAGGCTTTACTGTAAAGCGCTCCGGCGGGTAAATCAGGGCAGACTGTTTGGAAAAAAGCATATTTGATGACACCGTAAAAAGTCCAATATCTGCGTTACGCGCGATTTCTCAGAATTTCACGTACGGCTAAGTACGCTGCATTCTTCGAA
>JAABTZ010000464.1 GCA_011389605.1 Desulfobacteraceae bacterium | reverse complement strand
GGCCGGCCAGAACGAACAGTTCAAAAAAGACCTGGCCGCCCGCCAGGAAAAGATACAACTGGTAAGTGAACTGACTGACATCGGTGCAACCACACGGGTACTGAATTTCAAATCCCAGGCCCTGGGTGATCCTTCACTCATGCTGTCCGCCATCAAGACCATTGCAGAAATCAAGCCGATCCTTGCTGAACTGCGCACCCTTTCCAGTGCCAAGGACGATATTGCGCGGATGGATGCAATAGATGAGGCAGCCGAAAACTACCAGGACGACATGAACCGGTTCCTGACAGAGCATAACAAGGGAAGCATGGCCAGTGTCACCCGGTTGAATGATATCCGCAGTGAAATGGACCAGAATGCAGCCATTTATGTAGAAAACTGTGACAAATATTTAACCGGCCAGCAGGAAAAACTGACCAAAGACATGCTGGAAAGACAGACCAAGATCACGCTGGTCAACGATATCATCGATCTGGGCAATGCCACCCGGATCGGTGCCTTCCGATCCCAGGCCCTGCGCAGCCCGGCGGTCATGGAAGAGGCGGTACAGAATTTTACACAAATCGATGCCCTGTTTGAAAACCTGAAAAAGATCACCCGTCTGCCGGAAGATCTGCAGCGCATTGAAGAGGTGAAAACGGCCGGCAATGGCTACAAAACCGCCATGGTCGATTTTCTCAGGGAATGGCTGTTTTTACAGGAATTGAGCGATAAAAGAGGGGCTGCCGGCCAGGATGTCATTGCTGCCTGCAGAGAAACCGCGGATGCCGGCATGGCTGCCACAGACCGGATTGCCCGGACAACAGTGGCATCCCTTTCCACGGCCTCCACCGTGATGATCGTCGGCCTGATTGCGGCCCTGGTGATCGGTGTACTGGCCGCGTTCTTCATCACCCGCAGCATCACCAAACCGGTGAACCTCATCATCGACGGATTGAACGAAGGATCCGACCAGGTAGCGTCCGCGTCGGGCCAGGTGTCTTCCGCCAGCCAGTCCATGGCCGAAGGGGCCTCTGAACAGGCGGCATCCATCGAAGAAACCTCTTCTTCCATGGAAGAGATGGCGTCCATGACCAAGAACAACGCGGAAAATGCCGGTACAGCGGATGGGTTGATGAAAGAGGCCAACCATGTGGTGGCCACGGCCAATGAGTCGATGGGCGAGCTGACCCGGTCCATGGAAGATATCTCCAAAGCCAGCGAAGAAACCTCCAAGATCATCAAGACCATCGATGAGATTGCGTTCCAGACCAACCTGCTGGCATTGAACGCGGCCGTGGAAGCGGCCCGTGCCGGGGAAGCCGGTGCCGGCTTTGCCGTGGTGGCCGATGAGGTAAGAAACCTTGCCATGCGGGCCGCGGAAGCAGCCAAGAACACGGCGGAACTCATCGAAGGTACCGTGAAAAAAGTCAATGACGGCTCCAGCCTGGTATCCACTACAAACGACGCATTCACCCAGGTGGCCCAGAGTTCGGCCAAGGTGGGGGACCTGATTGCGGAAATTTCCGCGGCATCCAGGGAACAGTCCAGCGGCATCGACCAGGTGAATATTGCCATCACGGAAATGGACAAGGTGGTGCAGCAGAATGCCGCCAATGCGGAAGAATCCGCCTCTGCATCCGAAGAGATGAATGCCCAGGCCGAACAGCTCCGGGATTATGTGAACGATCTGGTCATGCTGGTCACGGGGAATAGAAACCAGTCTGCTGCCGCACATGCACCTGTCCGGCCGCAGCGGTCCGCCGGAACCATCAAGGCACCCCGCAAACCCCTGCCGGACCGGAAAACCGCGGAAGTGCGGCCGGATCAGATGATCCCTTTTGATGACGAGGACGAGGATTTCAAGAACTTTTAACGCTGTAAACCCGCAACTCCAAGGCCCCTCCCCGGTTTCTTGTTTTTGACAGAAACCGGGGAGTAAGGCATCAACCATTCAGACAATCCAATTCAGCCAGGGCATTTGCAGGGAATGGGTAAAAAAAATTTATCCGGGGACCGACTTACATGATGGTTACTAGAAGATGCCGCGTGATTTGCGCAGTTTGTATTTCTTTTCTATTGCTGGAAACATCGGCATGGGCAGTTCAAAAGGACACCTTTGACTGGACGTTTGTGCAACTTGATTATGCCCGCAAAGAAAAAAGTAAAAACCTCAACCGATTTACACAACGACTGCATGCTTTTGCAAAACAAGCAGCAACAGATAACCGCATAACGGCTTTTTTTGAAATGAACAGGCAATATTTCAATGCCGCGGAAAAAGGCGAAAAAATCCCCGGCTCCCTTTCAAGTGATGTCACAGAACTAAGGGAACAATTTGATCACTATTACCTTTCTTCCTATTATATTTTTTACGACATTCTATTCATAAACAATGAAGGCACGGCATTTTATACGATTCGAAAAGAGATGGATACACATGTCAATGTGATAACCGAAAAAAGATATATCGGCAAACTAGGAGAAGTGATTTCACAGAAGCCTGATCATGAAGTCTTTATTGATTTCCATAACTATCCCCCTTCATCGGAACCCGCCGCT
>JAABTZ010000463.1 GCA_011389605.1 Desulfobacteraceae bacterium | reverse complement strand
ACGACGTTCGCGTCGGCTGGATCGCTTTGCAATGTTCTATCAACAAATTCAATACCATTTTTGCTTCTACAGATGAGCTGGGAAAAACCGGTGAAACATTTTTGGTCAATCAAAAGGGATTACTGCTGACAGAGTCTTATTTTAAAGGGTATTCAACTATACTTAAGCTGCATCTGGATAACAGGAATATTCAAGCAAAGTTTAAAAATGAAATCGGTCACAGGATTGTGACCGACTATAGAGGTGCCACGGCCTTGAGTTCGTTCGAGGTTTTCGAATTTTTAGGTGCAAAATGGCTGGTAATAGCCAAAATTGATAAAAATGAAA
>JAABTZ010000462.1 GCA_011389605.1 Desulfobacteraceae bacterium | reverse complement strand
CATCTTTTTCCATGATTTCACCACATTTTTTCAGACGTAGAACAGAAGCATCGCGGTTGCCGTTCCGCCGACGAAGAAGCCCAGCAGCGCTATCCAAGAGCCGACGGAGAGCTGCAACGCGCCGCTGATGCCGTGTCCGCTGGTGCAACCCCCTGCCATCCGGGCGCCAAAGGCCATCAGGCCGCCGCCGAGAAAGCCGGCAGCCATCCTCAACCAGACACCTTCGCCAAACCGCTCCGCCCACATCGGCGGCAGCCATCGGCCGGTGATTTCGCCACCGCCCCATGCCGCCAGAAGCGCGCCTATGATCACACCGATCACCAGCGCCACTTGCCAGTCGATTCTGGAGGCTTTCTTTTCTGCGTAGTAGTACAAGGAGTATGTATGCCGGGGTGCGATCAGCCGGCCGATCAGTCCGGCAACGCTGGCAAAGGCGGTCGAGGCGCCAAGCGGCTTGGAACTGAAGTAAAACGTGAGCATGCTGAGCACGCCGATCAACGCCCCTACCAGGTATGGCGACCAGGCAGGGCCCGCCGCGCCCGGGTCAACTGCCTCGGTTTGGGCAAGGGCAAGCACCGGCGTTGCGACGATCATCCCGATCGCGTAAAACACGTTGCGATTTGACATTCTTTAACTCCTTTATGGTATTACGAGTGTCAACTTTACCTGAATCTTAAGGGAAAAGCTCCAGAGCTATGTCGCTCTTCCATTGCTTGCTACTTTTATATCTCAATTGTTGTGCCAGAGTTCAGTCTCTCAGGATATATTCACATATGATATTGATTTTTAATGATAATTATTTGAAAAGGAAGATTTTGAGACTTCATCCACGTCCGAATAAAAAGGCCAAATATTACCCAATGGTCAAATAAGGCCTTTTTTCTGTCAGAAATTGACCCCCCTGGGGAAATCAAGCTGGAGAAAGAAGCATCCTCCTGTCGGACTGCGTTTAAATGGGTCGAATCAGGCTTGCTGCAAATGTGGTCCACGGTCTTACAAAAGAATGTGACAAAGCCTTATAGAGGAATGTGACAAAGCCCTATCGACCGGCAGAAAGGAATCATTATTGTTTATTATATCAATTGCGGTTTTTTCGTCTGCACGAAAAACAGGCGGGTTTTGGAAACTGCATTCAATCTAAAGGAGGAACGGACCATGAAGAAAATCAGTATCACGAAGAAAATCAGTATCACCACGATCGGGCTCATTGCAATGCTGATGCTCCTGGCAGCGCCCATATATGCCGGGCAATCCTCTATCATGAAAGATGGGGACGCAAAAGCAAAGGGTTCGGATAAGGGCAAGATGGCTGCCGCCGGTGAAACTAGCCGTCAGGATGCCATCCAGGCCAGTTTTCTGATGGACCGGGAGGTGCAGGATGCACAAGGCAACAATATAGGCACGGTCTCTGACATGATAATCGGCCAGGACGGAAATGTCGAGTATATTGTGCTGTCTCGGGGAGACGCATTTCTGGGTTTCGGGGAGAAAGACATCATGCCGGTGCCCTGGAGCAAGGTTAAAGCCGGAGATATCGGCAAGGATCAGGAGACCGTGACACTTTCTCTGAGCAAGCAGGATCTGGAGAATGGGCCTGCATTCAATGAAGAGGAATGGCAGGCTTTCCTCCGGGGAGAAAAACAGCAGGAAGTCCGGGGATATTACGGAACCGAAGGTGCCCGCCCGTCAGGACAGGAAAAAATGATGAAGGACAAAACCGATCATAAACCCGGCATGAAAACCGGCGACTCCAATGAAAGGAATAAAGAGGAGGCAGATCGCAAGGGTGGAAAGGACAAATATTAACCCAATTGGCTTATTGCGTATTTCAAACAAATAGATAAAAAGTATAAAACCCGATAAAGCCGCACCAGGCTTTATCGGGGCAAAAAAATCCGGGATACAGGCGTTTAACACGCCGGTACCCCGGATTTTTTTGAATGTAACCTTTCGTATAACCGACTGTGACAAATACTGCACAAAAGATAGAAAAACCATACCCCCCGACTCTCCTGTTATGCATTCCTTTTATTATCTTTCCTTTATTTAACTTACTGTTTTTACATAATATAACTACATATTTAAAAATTTGCACCCAGGCTTTGTGAACCACTGGCCCGTTCTTTGCTAAATACCGGAGGCGTGCTGTTCGTGTCAGGTCACAAAAGATCTCAGGGCATCACCGCCTCCGGCTCAACCGGATGTGGAGATGCACCTGCAGACAAGAATTTTTATGAGGTTGTATGTTGCTTTTTTTCAGAACTGATCCCCAAATTGATCAAAGCGTATCGGCCGGGACTCGCTGCTGCAGTCCGCGGATTTCCGATACCTGGGTACCCGGATGGATGCTTTCGGCGGCGCTGTTTTTGATTTTCTTTTTCTTTTTTGCGGCCGCCGGTGCACAAACGCCCATGCGTCCGGCCGCGAACAGTCTGGCTCTGTCCGAAAAAGATCCCGGCGGAAGCATATTTGGTAAAGATCTGCTGGGCCTTGAGATTTATCAGGTGCGTAACGGAAAAATGGAGCAGCAATGGTTTGACGCCGATCATCTGAAAAATGGCCGATCATTTTCTCTTTTCGGTTATGTAAGCGGGATCGTTGCGGTGGGCCGACCCGGCCTTTATGTTGAGGTGAATGGAAGACCCATGTCCGAAATGAGCCCGGACAAGAACGGAAATGTCTCTTTGGGATATTACGGGGTTCTTGAACCGGACCGGTGGATTCAGTCTTCCATGGCGGCCAACAGTCTGGCAGACACTGCCGGATCCGATACCCTGGCACCAGAATACCCCTCCGGCAATTTTGTGCCAAAGGTCTATGGTCTGTTTCCGACGGTACCAGCTGACACAATTTCAGCGGGGGCACGGATCACGTTAAAT
>JAABTZ010000461.1 GCA_011389605.1 Desulfobacteraceae bacterium | reverse complement strand
CTTAGCCGTACGTGAAATTCTGAAAAATCGCGCGTAACGCAGATATTGGACTTTTTACGGTTCCATCAATATTAAAAAACAAAAGGCAGGGCAAAATGGCACATAAAAAAGCGGGCGGCAGCTCTAAAAACGGCAGGGACAGCCAGGGACAGCGCCGGGGTGTCAAACGCTACGGCGGACAGAAAGTCCGGGCCGGCAACATCCTGGTGCGGCAGCTTGGCACCAAAATTCATCCCGGAGAAAACGTCGGCATGGGCAAAGATTATACAATTTTTGCCAAAATCGACGGTACGGTGACCTTTGAAAGGCTGGGCCGCTCCAGGAAAAAAGTCAGCGTTTATGCGGCGTGAAATTTATTGATGAAGTAGTGATTGACGTGGCCGCCGGCCACGGCGGCCGGGGTTGTGTAAGTTTCAGACGTGAAAAATACATCCCCAAAGGCGGACCTGATGGCGGTGACGGCGGTGACGGCGGCAATGTAGTAATACGTACTTCCCATCGCCTTCGTACGCTTTATAAGTTCCGGTTTAAGCGCAATTTTAAGGCAGACAATGGCGGCCATGGCCAGGGCAGCCAGAAAACCGGCAAAAAAGGGCAGGATTTGATCATTGAAGTGCCCCCTGGCACCATTGTCCGGGATGATGAAACCGGTGAAATGCTTTATGACTGTCTTAAACCCGGAGAAACATTTATTATCGCCCGGGGTGGCCAGGGCGGACGCGGCAACCGCCGCTTTGCCACATCAACCAATCGGGCCCCCCGGCATGCCCAGCCGGGGCAGCCAGGCGAGGTCCACACCCTGAAGCTGGATCTCAAGCTTCTTGCCGATATCGGTATTATCGGCCTTCCTAATGCAGGCAAATCAACACTGATCAGCCGGATTTCAGGCGCACGCCCCAAGATTGCAGATTATCCCTTTACTACTTTAGATCCGGTCCTTGGCGTGGTTACACCCGGCAGGGGCGAGCCTTTTGTTGTGGCAGACATTCCGGGATTGATTGAAGGCGCCCATCAGGGAGCGGGTCTTGGCATACGGTTTCTTCGCCACGTTGAACGCACCCGCTTGCTTCTACACCTTGTGGATGCTTCCGCCATTGACCCGCAGGATCCTCTTGCCTCCTATGAAGCCATCAACCGGGAGTTGGCCGGGTTTAGTCCGGAACTGGCAGCAAAGCAGCAGGTTGTGGTTTTAAACAAAACGGATCTGGCCGGGGCCGGGCAAGGCGCAAAGCAGTTTATTGACTTGCGTCCAGATGTTGCTGTATTTTTGATTTCCGCGGCTACCGGAGAGGGGATCGATTCTTTGTTAAAGGCTTTAAATGAAATTGTCAATTCCGGGAAAGAGAGCAATGGAAATTGACTGCACACTATGTTTTAAACAGGCAAGGCGCGTGGTGGTCAAGGTCGGAAGCGGGGTGCTTACCGGCCGGGACGGTTTAAACACCGATGTGATAAACAGTATTAGCCGGCAGATATGCCTGTTGTCCGGGGAAAATTTGGAAGTGCTGCTGGTTTCCTCCGGGGCTATGGCATCCGGACAAAAGAAAATCGGCCTGTCCCGGAGGCCCGATGAAATCCCCAAGCGCCAGGCCATTGCTGCAGTAGGCCAGGCTGGGCTTATTTTGTGCTATGAAAACGCATTTGCCGGATACGGCCGGCAGGTGGCCCAGATCCTTCTGACAAGCGATGATCTGTCATCAAGCCGGCGGCGCTATTTAAACGCCAGAAACACCCTGCACACGCTGCTGGCCTGGAATGTGGTGCCTGTTATCAATGAAAATGACACCGTTGTGGTAGAGGAAATAAAATTCGGGGACAATGACAATCTTTCAGCTCATATTGCCCTGATGATGAATGCTGACATACTGATAAATCTCACGGATATCAACGGCCTTTACACAGACGATCCCCGGGTGGATAACCAAGCCCGACAGATTCCAGTTGTAAATCGCATTACAAGGGATCTGGAAAAAACCGCAAGTGGACTTCCAGGAGTGCTGGGCACCGGCGGGAT
>JAABTZ010000460.1 GCA_011389605.1 Desulfobacteraceae bacterium | reverse complement strand
TAAAATACGTGCTGCACGAAAGGTCACCGTGGCCGGCATTCCAATGGTGATTGCCAACGGCCTGGAAAAAGACATTTTGTTAAGGCTTTTTGAGGGAGAAAAACTTGGCACTTTTTTTTCCCCGGCTGAAGCAAAACTGCCCAACAGAAAAACCTGGATAGGCTTTACCGTTAAGCCAAAAGGATCCGTGATCATAGATGACGGTGCTGCAAGGGCCATTGTCAAAAAAGGCAAAAGCCTTTTGTCCGGCGGCATAACAGAGGTGGAAGGCGATTTTGGAGTCGGATCTGCGGTGCATATAGTTGATATCCGGGGCCGGCATCTGGCAGCAGGCCTGGTTAACTACAGCGCGGCGGAAATCCGCAGCATCATGGGCTGCCAGTCCTGTCAGATAGCAGAAAAACTGGGCCACAAATCTTATGATGAGGTCATTCATCGCAATAACATGACTCTTCTTGGATAGTATATGGAAAAACATCAGGAAAGGATGTCTGCCATGAATATTGAAACCACAGTGGTTCAAATGGCAAAAGCCTCCAGGGAGGCCGCTAAAAAACTGGCCCGGTACTCATCTGAGCAGAAAAACAATGCTCTTAAAATAATTGCGAAAAAACTGATTGAAAACGCAGCAGAAATCAAGGCGGCAAACGCACTGGACGTAAAACAGGCCCGTGAACAAGGAATTTCGGCTGCAATGATCGACCGGCTAACCATCACCGACCAAATTCTTTCCGCCATGGCCGTTGGACTCACAGAGGTGGCCGCCCTTGAGGATCCGGTCGGATCAATGGATCAGACCTGGATTCGACCCAATGGCCTTTCAGTGAGCCGGATGCGCATACCTTTAGGAGTTATAGG
>JAABTZ010000459.1 GCA_011389605.1 Desulfobacteraceae bacterium | reverse complement strand
CATGAATTTTCCGAAACTGTGGACAAGGCCGACGTTGTTCAGGAAAACTGCCGAATCTGCATACATCGCAACCCGGTAGTCTATGATGAACTGGCAGCCGAGGAGGTCACAGAACAAAGCCGGGATGAAGCTGATCCTTATTCCAGGGTCAGGGAAATCGAGGCCCTGAACCCTGATGAAAAATGGGCCCATTTCGACGATCTTCTATCTGACTGCATCCGCTGCTATGCATGCCGAAACGCATGCCCGCTGTGCTACTGCCCGTTGTGCTTTGTGGACGAGTCTAAACCACAATGGGTTGGAAAAAGCGTAGATCCCACGGATATAAGAACTTTTCATCTTCTTAGGGCCTACCACTGTGCAGGCCGGTGCACGGATTGCGGAGCCTGCGTCCGTTCCTGCCCTGTGGGCATAAATGTCCGGGACTTTACCAAGAAGCTGGAAAAGGACTGCCTGGAGCTCTACGGCTGGGAGGCCGGAATGAGCACCGAACAGCGGCCGCCTCTGGATACTTACAAACCTGATGATCCAGAAGACTTCATAAAATAAATGATGCTGCGCAATCAATCATAACTGTTGACAAGGGCGATTATCATGAAAGTCATCAAGATCGACAAAAACAAATGGGCCGACGGCGTGGAAAAACTCCGCGAGGCCTTCGGGCTTATCGGACCGGTGAAGGAAAAATTCTATCATACCTTCAAGCCCCTGGAATCCGGCCGGCAGCCTGATATGGAATATGCCAATTCCCGTGTTTCCCCCAAGTATGTTATATACCCTCAGTCAGAGGTCATATTAAAGTGTTCCTTAAACGAGGGCGATGAGGATTATAAAATTTACAAAGAGCCGGGAAAGTCCTACGATCCCAGGGCAATTCTTGGAATCCGGCCCTGTGATGCTGATTCCTTTTCTCTGGTCCGGCTCAACTTCGACACAGAAGAGTACAAGGACCCATATTGGCTAAAAGCCTATGAAAGCACCACATTTGTCGGGCTTGCCTGTGACCAGCCCTGCCCTGCATGCTTCTGCACCAGCGCCGGTTCCGGTCCTTACAGTGACAAGAACCTTGATATACTGCTTGTGGACAACGGGGATCACTACCTGGCCAGGCTGCTGACCGAAAAAGGCGAAAAACTTGCTGCAGCCGGCGGCTGGAGCACTGAAGCAGACGATGATGCCGGCCGGATTATTGAAAGCAAAAAAGAAGAAGCAGAATCGCGGATTCAATCCACTGTTAAAACGGACAATCTTGCCAAACAGTCTCTTCTGGATCTCTATGAGGCCACGGATGCCATCTGGGAGAAAGAATCCTTTGCCTGTATTAACTGCGGTACCTGCACTTTTGTATGCCCAACTTGCTGGTGCTTTGACGTTCAGGACGAAGTCCACGGAAAGGAAAGCATCCGCATACGCAACTGGGACTCGTGTATGTATCCGATTTTTACCATGCATGCCTCCGGGCACAATCCCAGGGGAACAAAAGTGGACCGGGTTCGCCAGAGATTTATGCACAAGCTGAAATATTACGTGGACAAATATGAAAACGGCATTCAGTGCACAGGCTGCGGGCGCTGCGTACAGCTATGCCCGGTCAACATTGATATCCGCAGGATCTGCAATATGCTAAACAGCTATGATCCCGAATCCTGCACCTGCGAAGTAACGGCGTCTTAGCAAAGGGGGGTTAGAAGTGGTCAATCCATATATTCCATACCCGGTTCGCATTGATGAAATCAAAACCGAAACCGAGGATAAAAGTTTAAAAACCTTTAAATTCGTCTTTCTCAATCCCGAAGACGAGGAGAAGTTCGCTTACCGGGCCGGCCAGTTTGCCGAACTCTCCATACCGGGTCTCGGGGAGATTCCAATCGGCATTGCCTCATCCCCGGTTGAGAAAGGATTTGTCAAGTTTACTGTCTTTAAGACAGGCAAGGTCACATCTTATCTCCATTCCATGAAGGAAGGCGATATCATGGGTATACGCGGCCCCATGGGCAACTGGTACCCATGGGATCTTCTTGAGGGGAAAAACGTGGTGATCATTGGCGGTGGATTTGCCTTTACAACCCTGCGCTCCTCAATCATTTATATGCTGGATCCGGCAAACCGCGGCAAATTCAAAGACATTCACGTGATATACGGCGCCCGGTCCCCCGGTATGCTGCTATACAAGGATGAACTTGAAGAATGGGCCGCCCGGGATGATATCAACATGCACATCACTGTTGACGGCACCGATGATCCGGACTGGAAACATCACACCGGTTTTGTACCCGCAATCACAGAGCAGGAAGGGCCTGCAGGAACAGAAGACACTTACGCCATTGTCTGCGGCCCGCCTATTATGATCAAGTTTACCCAGCCGGTTTTAGACAAGCTGGGATACACTGAAGACCGTATAATTATGTCACTTGAAAACCGCATGAAATGCGGAATTGGAATGTGCGGCCGCTGCAACATCGGAAAAGAATTTGTCTGCAAGGATGGCCCTGTCTTTACCCTCAGGGAGTTGAATCAAACACCCAAGGAATATTGACAGGCCCGGGCATATAAAACCAAACACCTTTTTTCATATTGACAATCCTGACCATATCCATTAGATTCAAAATTTTATATGCTGATGGATACAATAAGGATGATAATAATTGGTAAAAGATCTGTTGAATACAAACAATTAAAGGAGGGATAGTAAATGCCGACAGTTGAATTTGAAGGTCACAGCTTTAACGTAGATGAAGACGGGTTCATTGACTCTTTTGAGAGCTGGAACGAAACCTGGGTTAAATATGTCAAGCAGCAGGAAGGTATTGACGAGTTAAACGAAGAGCACTGGAAAGTAATCAACGTGCTGCAGGACTATTACAAGAAAAACGGAATTGCCCCCAT
>JAABTZ010000049.1 GCA_011389605.1 Desulfobacteraceae bacterium | reverse complement strand
GTCTGGCCGGGACCGACCGGAAGATTTCTGATAAGCAACCCGGCGATGCTTTTGTGGAGCGCGGCTTTTTCACCGTCCGGCAGAAAATTCCTTCGTCTATCCTGTTCTGTCCCGTCAATAAATGAAAAATCAGACAGGTTGCTGCGGGAAAGCCAGCCTCTTGCAACGCCTTGTTCCAGTGCGGCAAAGATGGTCGAAGCCTTTTCCCCCGTAAGATCCTGCAGCCAGTCGATGTTAAATGCCCCGTCAAAGAATGCGGCCAGCATTAAAATGTGTCCGTGTTTTTGATTTTCTATTTCACTGGGCTGGGATGTCATATGCATGGATTAAAGTGATTAAGTGTTAAGTAAATCAAGGAGTTATCTTTTTTATGGATTGGCGGTTATATCCGTTTTAGGACTTTTTACGAGTCCATCAATTTTAATGGAATTAACAAACTTTTAGCGGCCTTGTCGCTATTTTGTCAATGTTTCTTTCCTGTCTTTGGCCGGGCATGAAGCCACGACAATAATCCGGCCGGGACAAAAAAAACAATATATGCTCTCTTCTGCCCGGCGTTATTGACCAGCCTCTGAATAATGGTTGCCGGTGCTTCCGTAAACATTGTAAGATAACTCCACAATATGTTGAATGATTCAGGGTAGCATTCCGGCAGAATGTATCACCTGTCAGGTATCAATTACACAAAAAAGGGGCGGCTTAAAGATTTTACCACAATGCCGCCTTGCAGGTTGGCCATGAAATTTGTACTCATTTACCCGCCGGTTGCCAAGCCGGGCGAAGCCCCGGCCGGCATAGCAAGGCTGGCCGGGGCTCTATTGGAAAACAGCATTGAATGCAAAGTTATGGATGCAAATATCGGCGGGATGTATTTTCTGCTAAACAACGCAGTGCCTCCCGGGGATACCTGGTCCCAAAGGGCAAAAAAACATCTACGGGAGCATCTTAATGCCCTGGCCAGACCATCGACCTACAGCCGTCCTGATTCCTACCGCCGGGCTGTGGCCGATCTAAGCCGCCTGCTGTGGGCTGCAGGCAGGCCAACGGACTCGCGTCCTGGCCTGGCTGACTTTCATCAAAGCCGCCTTAAACCCGTGCAGGGAAAAGACCTTATCCGTGCTGCGAAAAACCCGGAAGACAATCCTTTTTACAATTATTACAAAAACCGTCTGCTGGGCCAGATCATTGACTCCGGCACTGATGCAGCAGGCATATCAATTAATTATCTGTCCCAGGCCCTTTGCGGGTTTGCCCTGATCGGAATGCTTAAAAAAGCCCGGCCGGATATCAGAATTATCCTTGGCGGAGGGCTGATAACCTCCTGGATGCGCAAGCCGGAGCGCGGAAACGATTTTTCCGGCATAGTTGACCGCATGGTGGCAGGATCCGGGGAAGCCGCGCTGTTGGAAATAGCCGGATGCAGCAAAAACGCAAAAAAATATTTTCCTGTGCCGGATTACAGCGGCTTTGCAAAAATGCCGTATCTGAGTCCTGGATTTGTGCTGCCTTTCAGCACATCAGACGGGTGCTGGTGGCAAAGATGCGCATTTTGCCCGGAGCGTGCGGAAAAAAGGCCGTTTCGCCCACTGCCCCACACCACGGCATTAGCCCAGCTTCGGGATCTGAGAAGGCAGTTTGAACCGGCCCTGATCCACCTGCTGGACAATGCCCTGTCACCCGGATTTTTGAAAAAAATCGTTCAGATTCCGCCCGGTGCGCCCTGGTATGGGTTTGTCCGCATCGGCCCACCCCTCGATGACCCCGGGTTCTGTCGCGATCTGGCCGCCGCAGGCTGCGTGATGTTAAAAATAGGCCTGGAATCAGGAAGCCAGGCTGTCTTAAATAACCTTAAAAAGGGCGTGGATCTTAAAACCGCCTCACGGATATTTGAAAACCTTCACCATGCCGGCATCAGCACCTATGTTTACCTGCTGTTTGGCACCCCCGCAGAAGACCAGGCTTCAGCCCAAAAAACCCTGGATTTTACAGTAAACCACAAAAACGCCATTGGATTTCTCAACATGGCCATTTTTAACCTGCCCGTGGACAGCCCGGATGCAAAAAAGCTTGAACGCAGAAATTTCTACGCCGGGGACCTGGTCCTTTACTCTGATTTTGTTCATCCATCCGGCTGGAATCGTGCGGCAGTGCGCGGCTTTGTGGAAAAAACCTTTAAAAAGCATCCGTCCATCAGGCCAATCATCCAAAGAAACCCTCCGGTATTCACCTCCAATCATGCACCGTTTTTCACCCGGGCCATGCAGGAAAAGAGGCAGTAAAAGAGGGGAGGCTCTTTATATTTTTTTCTTTTTTTCTTTTTTCTCTTTCTTTGCTATTTTTAAGCCAATATCTGATGCGCTCGTAAAAAGTTCAAGATCAAGGCTTGCGCAATTTCAAAGAATGCAGAGTACTTAGCCGTAAGTTAAATTCTGAGAAATTGCACGTAACGCAGAAATTGACTTTTTACGGTTCCATCAAAGCCGGGGGTGGAAAAACAGAAAATAACCGGGAGGAAGTTGTGAACTTTCTAAACAAGCAGATACTCGGCAACACCGAAGAGCAATGGCTCATTGCGATGGTGGTCTTATTGCTGCTCACCGGCGGGCTTCTGTTGATCCGAAACATTCTGGTCCGGCATGCTTCCGGCGCGGATCCGGCCCGGCCCGGAAGACTGGCGGGCATATTTACGGAAATCATAGGCAGAACCAAACCTTACACGATGTTTCTTGCGACGCTTTATCCGGCATCCCTGCCGCTGAGTCTGCCCACGCAAGTTGATAACGCAATCGCCAGCGTGGCCTTTATAGCTGTGGTTTTACAAATAGGTCTTTGGGGCAGTTATCTGATCACAAGCAGCATCAGAACCTATGTGGGCCGAAGAGCCAGGGAGCCGGCAGCAGAATCCGGGGTCACCGTCATGATCCTGATAGGCAAAACCCTGCTCTGGGGTTTTGTTCTTCTGGTGATTCTGGAAAACCTCGGAGTCAATGTGACCACACTTATCGCCAGCCTCGGAGTGGCCGGCATTGCCATCGGCCTGGCCACCCAGAACATTCTCGGAGATCTTTTTGCCGCCCTTTCGATTCTTCTTGACAGGCCATTTGAAGTTGGCCACTTCATCATTGTGGGCGATCATCTGGGCACAGTGGAAAAAATTGGTCTTAAAACAACCCGTATCCGAAGCCTGAGCGGTGAATTGCTGATATTCGGCAACAACGACCTGCTGCAGAGCCGGGTACGAAACTTTAACAATTTCCAGCAACGGCGGGTGGTGTTCAAATTCGGCGTGCTCTATGACACTCCCGCTGAAAAACTCAAAATAATCCCGTCACTGGTCCGCCGGATTATCGAAGCCGAGCAAAACGCCCGTTTTGACCGGGCTCATTTCAGTGCCTTCGGTGATTTTTCCCTCATCTTTGAAATAGTCTATTACGTGCTGGGTCCGGATTACAACCTCTACATGGATATACAGGAAAAAATCAACCTCGGCATTTTTGAGGCATTTGAAAATCAGGAAATCGGGTTTGCTTTTCCGACCCGGACCATTCATATTGCCAGCCAGCCCGGGCCAACAGAACAATGATGGCCTAACCCAATACGTAAATTACGCCCATCTTCTTTTCTTTTCCCCCCTTGCTTCATGATTCGGTTTACATGCACCGATTTCGTGTCTATATTTGTGTAAGCTAAATGTTTGATGGCGCCGTAAAAAGTGACTTTTTACGATGCCATCAATATTATTGCTGCGGAATCCTAATGAAAAAACGAATGATTTTGAAAACACTGTCCCTTTTTCAATCATCTGAAAGAAAGGAGTTTTTGTCATCCATGACAGAAGTTGCCGAATCTGGCATTATGCAGCCAGTTAAAGCCAAAAAACAGGCGGTGAAAATCCGCGAAATGACAATTGATGACCTGGCCGATGTATTCCATCTTGGCGAACATCTGTTTGTAGCCCGAAAGGCCCCCAACACTTACAGGGCGTGGGATGAATACGAAGTGGCAGACCTTTTTTACAGCGACACCGAGTATTGCCTGGTTGCCGAGCACGAAGATGAAATAATCGGGTTTGCCCTTGGAACAACAGTGAGCAAAAACCGGTCAGCCTGGAAATACGGATACCTGCTCTGGCTCGGCGTGCTGCCCCAATACCAGCGCACCGGTATTGCCGAAAGGCTTTTTCACCGATTTAAAACCATCATGCTCCACGACGGGGTACGCATCCTGGTTGTGGACACGGAAGCTGACAACATGCCTGCCATTCATTTTTTTGAAAACCAGGGTTTCGGCAACCCCCAGCAGCATGTTTATCTTACCATGAATCTTGACCAGGAACGCCAGCGCATGAAAAAGCGCGAAAACGGCCATTAAAACGGATTTGCCATGATCAGCGCCGACCGGCTCGAAAAACTGCTCCACAGGCTCATTAATATTTACAGCCCATCGGGCAAGGAAAACGATATCCTGGACTATCTGAAGGGATATTTTAAGCGAAACAACATACCGACCCTCATTCAGGACGTGGATGAAACCCGCTACAACCTTGTTGTGCTTCCTGAAAACGGGCAGGCTGAACTTGCCCTGATAGGTCATGTGGACACGGTTGCCGCCTATGACATTGAAGACTATGGATGGCATCAGCATGAAGACATAATTTCAGGCCTGGGAACGGCTGACATGAAATCAGGCTGCGCGGCCATGGTGGAGGCTTTCTTGACACTGCGCAGCAGATACGGCCCGGATGTTCCTGCTGCCCTGTGTCTTGTGGTAGGCGAAGAGGAAAACGGCGACGGGGCCGCCAAACTCATTGAAGACTGTCATTTTCCCTGGGCTGTTATCGGCGAGCCCACCAACCTGGTAGCCTGCCTGAGCTGCTACGGATACCTGGAAACCCAGCTTTTAAGCATGGGAAAAAGATTTCACGCCTCTTTGGCCAATAACGGAGACAACACCATTGAAACCCTTCTTCAGATGATGCTGCGGGTCTCCCAGTATCTCAGGGATCAGCGCCCGGAACTGGTCTACAACTTCCGTGATCTATACAGCAATCGCTCCGGTCTTACCGTGCCTGACCGGTGCGAGGCGTGGCTTGATGTGCATCTGCCCCCGGATGCGGCCATTGGCGAAATTGTTACCGAACTCGAGGAAGCCTGCCTTGCCTCTGAATCCAGGAAGACGGACCTGGAATCCCACTTTCACATTGAAACCATTGACGCCGGATATAGCCTACCGGAAAAAGGACCTGTGGTGGAAACCCTAAGGGACATATACACCCGGATGCAGCTTTGCTGGCAAAGCGGCGATTTCCGAAGTCATTCGGATGCCAACCAGCTATGGGCAGCCGGAATAAAGCCCATCGTTCTGGGCCCGGGCCTACTGGAAAACGCCCATGTACGCGACGAATGCGTATCCTTCCCGCAGGTGCTCCAGGCCGCACAAATATACCTGGACCTGATGCATCAGCTGTTCTGCGGGCAAAAGAGCCAATGAATAAGGATTTTCTATGAAACCATTTGCAAAACCCATTGACCGTCGAACCTTTTTAAAGCAGCTTAAGGGCATGGCCTGCTTTGCGGGCGCATCCCTTCTGATTCCCCCGGGTCTTATGGCCGGGCAAAAAAGGCCCGATCTTGCCGTGGTAACCGGCGATATCGAGCCGGCGGTAAAAAAGGCCGTTGACATGATAGGCGGCATCGGCCGCTTTGTCAAACCGGGCAGCCGGGTGGTTATCAAGCCGAACATGAGTTTTGCAAGCGGCCCGGAACGGGCCTCCAATACACACCCGGATGTGATAAAAACACTGGTTCTTATGTGCCGCCAGGCAGGAGCCGGCCGGGTGCTGGTCTTAGACAACCCCCTTGCCCCCGCAGAGCAGTGCATTGAAAACTCGGGCATCGGCCCTGTGTGCAACGCCATTGAAAAAAACATGGCCCAGACGGTAACTGATCCGTCCCGCTTTAAGGAAACGGCAATTTCAGACGGGAAAAGCCTGAGGCAAACCGATGTGATGAAAGAAGTGCTAAGCGCTGATGTGCTGATTGCAGCCCCCCAGGCCAAATCCCATTCCGGGGCCGGGGTAAGTCTTTCCATGAAAGGCATGATGGGACTGATCTCCAACCGGCGCATCATGCACCGGCTGGATCTTCATGAGGCCATCGTGGATCTTGCATCCCTTCTCAGGCCTCACCTGGTAGTCATTGATGCCAGCCGGGTGCTTTCCACCGGCGGGCCCGGGGGCCCGGGCAAGGTGCTTACGCCCAAAACCATTATTGCCTCAGCCGACATGGTGGCAGCAGACGCCTACACGGTATCGGCTTTTGAATGGTACGGCAGCCGCTACTCCGCAGACCAGATCAAACATATCCGACTGGCCCACCAGCGGGGACTCGGACGCATGGATATCGATCAATTAAAGATCGGGAAAGCTGCTGTATAAAATGAGGTTCCGCCGCCTGGCCCGGGCTGCAAGCCTGGGGATTTTCCTGATGCTGCTGGCAGCAGCCGGACATCTGGCCGCATCCGATCTATACCTGCGCATGGACCCGGCCCTGATCGGCGCTGCAGCCCTGGCCATGCGAACACTGGTCTGGATCTGGCTGCCGGCGGTGATAGTGATTGCCACGGCCCTGTTGTTCGGGCGGATTTTCTGCGGCTATATCTGCCCCATGGGCATTACCATTGATGCAACTGACAAATGCTTTGCCCCGCGCAGAAAAAAAAACAAGACTGCCCATGCCCCCTCACTGCGTCTGAAATACTACATACTGGCGTTCATGGCCGGATCTGCGCTATTCGGGGTCACTTTTGTATACTGGGCCGCCCCCCTGTCTTTGGTAACGCGATTTTACTCACTTGTCTTCTATCCCGTGCTTTATATGGTTTCCGATAAAGCGGTTTCCGCGTTTTATCCGATTGCAAGCCATCTGGACCTGCGCACCCTTATGTTTCTGGAAATTAATCCTCCAAGGTTTGCCACGGGATTTTTCGTGCTGCTGTTTTTTGCAGCCGTGTTTGCGGCAGTAAAAATCTCGCCGCGCTTCTGGTGCCGTTATCTGTGCCCGTCAGGAGCCATTTTGGCGCTGGCTTCAAAAAAACCCTTGTTCCGGCGGCAGGTAAACTCTGAGTGCAACCAGTGCGGCCTGTGCGCCAATAAATGCCCCATGGCCGCTATTAATCCGGATGCTCCGGAAACCACCCGCCACGAAGAGTGCATCGCCTGCATGCAGTGCCGGCAGATCTGCCCGCAAAATGCCGTGGCATTTTCCGCAGGCCTTGCAACCGATTTGCAAAAAGCAGAATCAATTTCTCCGGTGAGGCGGCAGGTTCTGCTTTACGGACTTGCAGGCGCCGGCACGGCAGCTGTGGCCTTAACCGGTTTAAAAGTTGTGGCAGGGGATGAATCCCAAAAAGGCACGGTCCGGCATACCCGCCTGATCCGCCCCCCCGGCGCCCTGCCGGAACCTGATTTTCTGGCGGCCTGCGTGCGCTGCGGCCAATGCATGGCCGCCTGCCCGACCAACACACTGCAGCCGGTCTGGTTTGATGCCGGGCTGCTGGGCCTGTTTTCGCCTGCGGTCACGCCCAGAAGAAAATACTGTGATCCAAAATGCACGGCCTGCGGGCAGGTTTGTCCCACCGGCGCCATCGCGCAGATTCCAAAGTCCGAGCGCACCTGGGCCAAGATCGGCACTGCAGTAATCTACCGGCAGCAGTGCCTGGCCTGGGAATACAAAAAAAGCTGCATGGTCTGCGACGAGGTCTGCCCCTATGACGCCCTGGAATTTGAAAAACGGCCCGATCTGCCCTACCCTGTGCCCCACGTGTTAGAAGACCGCTGTGCGGGCTGCGGCCATTGCGAACACGCCTGCCCGGTCTACAACCAGGCGGCCATCGTGGTCACCCCCATGAATGCACTTCGGCTGTCACCCGGGCAGTCTTTTGAATACACCGCAAAAAGCAGGGGGTTCACCTTACAACTGGCGCCCGGGGAGGCAAAACAGCCTCCGGCCGTTTCCGGCTATCCAGGCGGCGGTCTGCCTGATACAGCACCACACGGAAACAAGGGGATGGCTCCGGGGTTTGACGAAGGCGGATAAAAATAGTAAGGAAGGGTTTTTGCCCGGCACAAACAACCAAATGGATTCAATTAACATCATGGAAGAAATAAACCAGGAAAAAAGTCCCATTGAAAAAGCCGGTGAAGATCTGTTTAACTTTGCCGTGGACCGTGAAGACATATGGGAACTCATGACCCAGCTGCCGGAAAACGCCGAAATTGAAGCTACGGCCGTGGAATACGAGCTGCCCATTCTCAAAATCATCACCGTGGGCTGGTCCGCGGCCTATCTCATGGAAAACAGCCGCCACAAAAATCCCCTCATGGAGGCTTACTGGAACACTGTGCGCATGTTTTCCCAGAGCCTTTCAGACACCGCGGGCCTGATGACCGGAGGGGACATTGATTATTTCGATGTGCTAAAAAAGCGTTTTGACACCTATCTTTCCGCCATGGACTCCAACCCCGGGGCAGGGGATCCCGCTGCAGTCATCGGCCCTGAGTTTGCCCGGGTCTGCGGCAATAAAGACGATGTGTTCACCGTGCTTATCGGATCACGCATGTTTGTGGGCACCGTCAACTGCGTCAGGGAATATCTAAAGGCCTTTTCCATCACATAATCATCTGATGTCAAAGTAATAAATTCAAGATCAAGGCCAGCAAATTCCGAGGGATGCGACGCAGCGCAAATATTGGAGTGATTAATCTGCCATCAGATACATTCCAGCCAGGCAAACTGGTAGCCTTGCAGGAGCAGACCGTTTCCGTTGGCGATGGTCTTTTCCGTGATCCTGTCAGTAAATCGGTTGGCGCTGGTCACCGCGTTTAACTGCTGCTGGACAACCGTCTGGGGCAATTCCGAAAAGTTGTTAACGATCAGCAGCTTCTGGTCTTCATACTCGCGGATGAATCCAAAAACGTGGATATTGCCCGTGTCAATGACCTCCATGTTGCCGTTTCGCAAAGCCGGCAGCTGCTTTCGCAGCCGTATCAGGCTCGTCATTTCATTGAAAAACCGCCATTCCAGCATCTCCGCATCAGCCACGTCCTGCCTGGCCTCCCAGCGCTGCCGGGCCCGGTGAACCCACCGGCTGTCTGCAGCCTTGGACGGATCAGACAGATAGGTGTAATCGTTTAACATGCCCCATTCATCACCCAGGTAGATCAAGGGGATACCGCCGGCGCTGAGCATGATGGAGCGCAGCAGGTTTATGCGGCCAACAGCCGCCTCGATGAGCTCCGCATCCTCTGCTTCCATGGCGGCTTCCAATCCGGCAAGAGAGGCCAGGGTGCCTGAAATTCGCAGGTCTCCGGTGTCCGGATTATACTGAAACGGCAGGCCCCTGGCAAATGAGCCCGGAAAATCTCCTGTATAGAAGCGATTTAGAAACCGGCGGTGATCCTGCGGCCGGATACCCAGCTGCAAGGCGTCATTGTCGTCAAAGGTCCAGCCGATATCGTCATGGCATCGCAGGTAGTTGACCCAGGCGCATTCGGGATGAATCCGGGCCCGCTTCCACATGGCGGTATTAAGCAGGCGGACATCCCGGGTGGCCAAAGCCTCCCACAAAAGTGCCATGAGCATGGGATTGTAGGAAAGCTGGCACTTGTTTGGATGAATATAGCGGATCACCTCGTCGGGATGCACGATGGCCTCGGACTTAAACAACAGGGACGGTGCGGCAATGCGGGCAATGGCATTAAACGCCTCTACGAGCATGTGTGCTTCAGGAAGGTTTTCACAATCCGTGCCCAGCCGTTTCCAGGTAAAGGCCACGGCATCCAGCCGCAGGACCTGCACACCCTGGTTGGCCAGAAAAAGCATTTCCTCGGCCATGGCACGGAATACCGAGGGATTGGCATAATTGAGATCCCACTGAAAGCTGTTAAACGTGGTCCACACCCATTTGCCCGACTCGGCATCGTGGGTAAAGCATCCCCTTCGCACGTCCGGGAAGATATCCCGCAGGTGGCGCTGGTACTGCTCCGGCAGGGTGCGGTCGTCAAACATCAGGAAATATTCCTGAAAATCAACATCCCCGCCCCTGGCGCGCCGGGCCCAGATGTGGTCGTCGGAGGTATGATTGAGCACGAAATCCAGCACCAGGCTGATACCGTTGTCGTGCAGGATCCGGGCCAGGGCGGACAATTCCTCCATGGTGCCTATATCAGGGTTGGTGGCCCTGTAGTCGCTGACAGCATATCCCCCGTCGTTGTTGCCGTGGGGTACTGCAAAAAGCGGCATCAGGTGCAGGTAGGTCAGGCCCATGGTCTTGAAATAGGCGATATGCTCATGCAGGCCAGCCAGGTTGCGGCTAAACAGGTCCACGTAAAGCACCCCTCCCACCATTTCCTGGGACTGGAACCATTGGGGGTCGATTTCCCGCTGTTGGTCCAGAGCCTTTAAATATTCCGGCCTGTCTGCCCAGCGCCGGGCGGCCATGACCAAAATCTGCTCCAGGTGATAAAAAAAATCATACTGCCACCCGTAAAGCTGCAGCAGCACGCGGAACAGCGGCTCCCAGTGGATACGAAGACGCTGCTCGAAAACGTCCCACAACTGATCGTATTGCATGTCCATGGGTCCCATGGCCGCGCGCACCCTGGTCATCAGGCGCATAAGGCTCTTTTCCGCGTGGCGGGGGATCCAGTCAGTTTGATGATTCATGGCAATTAAATGACAGGTTGCTATTTTACAGTGGTCACCGGGCACGGGGCCTTGAGTATCACATACTGGGCAGTGGAGCCCAGAAGAATTTTCTGGGCCTTGGACTTTTTCTGAATTCCCACAAAAATCAGATCCATGGAATTGTCCCGGGCATACCAGACAATGTCTTCTCCCGGGCTGTTGCCATGGACCACCTGATGGGTTTCACACTCAAGGTCTTTTTCCCGGATAAATTGCTGCGCTTTCTCCAGATTTTTTTCCGCCTTTTTTATTTGCTCCTGGGTTTCTCTGTCGCCGCCTTCCATGGAAGTGATAATAAAGACTTTTGCACCAAACGCCTGGGCATGGTCCCGTGCCAGGGCAAGGGCACTTTGGGCTGAATCCGAGTCATTGTAGCATACCAGAATTTTCATTTTTCCTCCTTTGTCTTTTTATTTGAATGATGCACTCGTAAAAAGTCTTATTTCAGATGGAGCCGTAAAAAGTCCAAGATCAAGGCTTGCGCAATTTCGAAGAATGCAGAGTACTTAGCTGTACGTGAAATTCTGAGAAATTGCGCGTAAC
>JAABTZ010000458.1 GCA_011389605.1 Desulfobacteraceae bacterium | reverse complement strand
CTCCAGGGCTTTTGCGGCATATTCAAAATCATTGGAAAACAGGGTGGGCATGGACCGGATGGCAGCCGTGCTGTCTTCCACAGGTGCATCCGTTGTCCCCTTCTGCAGGAAATCGAGCAAATCAAACCCTTCTTCCCGGGTGCCGGCAGGCCGTCCTGCCAATGCACTGGTTTCGAATTCGTCCGGAGTCTGCCGCATTTCAACGGCAGCGGCGGTTTTTTCAATTTCCTCGTCTATGTCATAAACCCCCATAAGCGCCGATGGGTCCCCGATGTTTTTAACCGCTTCCTCGTCCTTTTGAATCAGAAGCTCAAGGATGCGCATATCCCCCTTGATCTTGGGATTGTCGCTTTCACAGGCAAGATAGGTGATCAACGGGGCATGCTCCTGGCCGTACCGGTCGATCCGGCCGTTTCGCTGTTGAAACACCATGAGAGACCAGGGAATGTCAAAATGGATCAAGCGGTGACAAAGATAGTGCAGGTTGATCCCCTCGGAGGCCACATCCGATGCCAGGAGCAGTCTGACCGGCGCTTCTTCGCGGCCGAAATCCTCAACAATATCCTGCTGCTCCTTATCCGACATCCCGCCATGAAACATCGTAACCGCCTTTTTATCTACCCCCAGATCTCTAGGCAGGTGCTCGTATAGAAATTCAAGGGTGGCGATCCGCTCTGTAAAAATCACCAGCCGGTCGGTTTTATCGGTCCCGTTCCAGTACATGCTGCTGTCCGGATGGGTGAGCAAGGAAACCAGTTTCTGGTACTTGGAGAAAACTTTCGGCTTTATCGCAGAAACACCAGTATGCAGGGATTCCAGGGCAGCAATGTCATCGTTATAATCCGGATTTTCCGTTTTTATCAGATTGTCCAGCCGGTGGGATATGGTTTCCATGCATGCAGCAGGGCTTGAAAAAAGCGCTTTCTCCAATACGGTGGCAAACAGGTGGCCGGCCTTTTTGGCCCGGTCCAGGCGTGTGAATTCAAGCTGCGTCAATAAATTGTATGCATTTTCCTCGGCCTCGCCGGCACGGGCATGGGAGGTGGCAATCCGTCTTTCCTGGAAGGATTTGGCCACCTGGTGCTGAATATCCTTTTTGAACCGCCGGATAAAAAGCCCGCGGATATCCTCCGGGCCGTAATTGTCCGAGTCGACGATGGCTGTGGGGTCAAGCATGTTCATGAGGCTCGCAAAACTGCGTGCACGGCCGTCATGGGGGGTGGCGGACAGCATGATCAGGGTGTCGGAATGTCTGGATAACAGCTTGGCCAGGCGTGCCCGCTGGGTGCGGCCATGTCCCCGCTCGGCCACATTCTGCGCCTCGTCGATCACAATGATATCCCAATAGGCGTTTTCCAGGTAGATCTTGAATTCATTGTCTTGCTTCAAGGTATCAATGGAGATAATGGCCCTGTCAAAATAATAAAAGGGATTGTGGTTCGTGGGAATCCGGTTGCGCACCCGCTCCAGGCCGATGGAATCCAGGCGGGTCAGCGGAATGGTAAAGCGGGTCCACATCTCCTTTTGAAACTGCGTCAAAAGGCTTTTCAGGGCTACCACAAGGATGCGTTTTCCCCTCCCCCGCCGGATCAACTCGCTCATCAGGATGCCGGCTTCCAGGGTTTTGCCAAGTCCTACCGCATCGGCGATCAGGATGCGCTGCCGGGGCTGCTTCAGTGCCTGTATTGCTGGATCCAGCTGGAATGGAACAGGGTCCATGGCCGCTTGGTGCCCGATATACAATTTGTTGTCCGTGGGAGGGGTCTGCCGGAGAAGGCTTTCGATATACAGCAGGGAATCTTCGTATTGCGGGGATTGATCATGCACAAGGCTCGTCTGCGCCGGGTCGAGAATCTGCACCGGCTTTCGAAGTTTTTCAACCTCGGTTAGAAAAATCGCTTCCCTGTCTCGTACAAGTTCGGACAGACCAACGCACGTCAACGCCTTACCGTCTGTCGAGGTACGGTCCACCCGTCGAACAAGCCATTCCGCATCACGGATAACCACGCGGGCGCCAGGAGCGAGCAGGTGTTCATGGTTCATTTGGAAATACTCAGCGGGTTAAAGATGATCTGCAACGTTTAAAAAAAACGAATCCTGCAGGGACTTTTGGAAACAGTCGCATGCAAAAATGTTTTCAATATAACATCTAATGATTATTATTAATTTTTATACTATAGCAGCGGGCCCTGTCAAGCATGTATGATATTTACGTCTTGCTTGCAAGTTTATGGAGCATAAAGATGAATTGAACCCCGATAGGCTGGAATGGCAGGAATAATGACGAGCTCCACCGATGAGACTACCGAAGTATGTTTTACAAAAATGAACAATTGTTCCGAGAGGCCTATCGAGGATCAAACTGACATTAGACTTGGATGCTTCTTGAACACATAATCCGTGTATCGCGTAGCGATGACCATTAGCAGTTTCAAGGTGCAAAGCAATGGGCATTTTTCGCAAAAGCACTATGGCAAGCATTGTGTTTTCTTATAACTTGACCGGCTTATTCAACTATTGGATTAGAACGAGGTTCGCTTCTCTCACCCGATCTATCCTTATTCGTTGGGCAATGAACAGGGTATGATCCAAATTTCAACATTCCACCAAAGTCCCCTTCGCCCCACGACGCCCCCTTCACTCCACCCTTGACACCGCGTGCGCAATTCGTACAATTTCTTGAGCAATATCCTCAGGTGAAAGAACGAAATCTATACACCCGCTTGCTATTGCGCTCTCAGGCATACCTGAATGCACGGCTGTTTCGGGCTTCTGCGCGATGGTAATGCCCCCCACTTCTTTTATGCCGCACAGCGCTGCCGCCCCATCACTACCATAGCCAGAGACAATGACAGCGATAAGTTTGCCATCCCAGTTCTGCGTTAGAGAACG
>JAABTZ010000457.1 GCA_011389605.1 Desulfobacteraceae bacterium | reverse complement strand
CTGGGAGCCCGAAGACGGCCTGGAATCAAATCTGCAGATATTTTTTGACAAATGCGTGGAAGACAACCTGAGCATCGGATCTGTTTATACCCTGGGCGCTGGCCTGGCCCACATGTTTGAAAAATTTTCATTAAAGCATGTATCCTGATATTATACCGTGTTCATGATCCCGGATCTGCTGCGGATCTTTTCAAAATTCCAAAAAGGGGGTGACTATGATCCAGACCAGGATCACAGAATTATTCGGCATTGAAAAGCCCATTATCCAGGGCGGCCTTATGTGGATTGCCAGAGCAGAGCTGGCCTCAGCCGTAGCCAATGCCGGAGGCATAGGGTTTATGACTGCATTGACGTTTCCCGATCCGGAAGATCTTCGGGCCGAAATTCGTAAATGCCGGCAGATGACAGACAAACCATTTGGCATAAATCTAACTTTTCTGCCAACGCTCGCCCCTCCGGATTATCCTGCTTATATACGGGTTTGCATTGAGGAAGGCATCAGGTTTATTGAAACCGCAGGCAGAAATCCTGAGCCCTACATTGACCAGATCAAGTCCGCTGGTATCAAAGTGATCCACAAGTGCACTTCGGTGCGCCATGCGCAAAAGGCTGAGAAAATCGGCTGTGACGCAATAGGCATAGACGGCTTTGAAGCTGCCGGGCATCCGGGTGAAGACGATGTTACCTCCCTTATCCTGGTGCCCTGCACCCGGGATGGCATTGGTCTGCCCCTGGTTGCCTCCGGCGGATTTGCCGATGGCCGGGGACTGGCCGCAGCCCTGGCCCTTGGCGCGGACGCAATAAACATGGGCACCAGGTTTGTGGCCACAAAAGAGGCGCCCGTGCATGAAAATGTCAAGCAGGCCCTTGTCCGCCACGGTGAACGTGACACCCGGCTTATCATGCGCTCTTTGCGAAATACCGAAAGGGTTTTGCACAATACTGCTGCCGACAAGGTTATTGAAATCGAGCAGCAGCCAGGCGATACCCTGATCGAGGATATCGTGCCCTACGTGGCAGGCCGGGTGGGCAAAGAAATGCTTGAAGACGGCAATATGGAAACCGGCACTCTTGCCGCAGGTCAGTGCATGGGGCTAATGCGCGATATTCCAACGGTCCGGGAACTGCTTGACCGTATAGTGGCCGAAGCCGAAGCCGCGATCCGGCAAAGCGCTTCAAGGGTGCAGTCGTAAGACCGTTGACCGTTTCAGCCCGGATTGCCGGTTTTCAATACCAGGCTTGCCATCAATAAGCTGGTACTGACCAATGTGTTTTACGCAGTGCTTTTACCGGAGCAATCCAAGTCTCACAGTTTTCTAAAAGGAAGGATTCACGGTGAGCATGGTAAAAACATCCATCCGGTTAGCCTCCGGTTTTGAAAGCTCGCCGTTTATAACTTTTATCATACGATCTATTATTTCGTCCCTGAGCTGGCTGAGAGGTTTGCCTTCCACCAGTTTGCCAGCATTTATATCCATGTCATCTTCCATGGCCATGTAAGTCCGGCTGTTGCTGGCCATCTTGATAACAGGAATGCCGGGAAATCCCGCAGGCGATCCCCTGCCTGTTGTAAAGAAGATGAGCTGTGATCCGCTTGCAGCAAAGCCCGTCAGGGAATCGGGGTCGTATCCCGGGCCGTCCTGCAGTATAAGTCCGCTTTTTGACGGCAGCTGCCCATAATCCACCACCTCTGCAATGGGTCTGGTGCCTCCCTTTACAATGCAGCCCATGGATTTTTCGGCAATTGAACTCATGCCCCCGTCCATGTTGCCGGGGGAAATGGCAAGGCCGGCCTTTTTGCCAAGGATTTGTTTGGTCAGATCTTCGGCACGCTCCACCATTTGTGTTATCTGTCCTGCAACCTCGCTGTTCCGGGCGCGGCGCGCAAGAACATGGGCAGTTCCTATCATTTCAGTATTTTCTCCAAACATTACCGAGGCACCGCGGTCAATGAGCCAGTCTGACACTGCGCCCATGGCCACGTTTGCTGTTATGCCGGAAAACGCATCAGAGCCGCCGCATTCTATTGATACCAGGATATCTTTCCAATCCATGGGTTCCCGTTTTGTCCCGGAGATTGCGGCCAGGTGATCCTGTGCAGCCCTGATTGCCTTATCAGCTGTTTTAAGGGAGCCGCCTTCATCCTGGACATTAAGACATGTAACAGGTTTTTCCGGGGTATCTATTAAAGGCATCAGGGATTTTATATTTGACCGTTCACATCCAAGGCCCACCAGAACCACTGCCCCTATGTTGGGATTTTTTATTATTCCGGAAAACACGCGAAAAAGAATTTCTTTGTCGCGGCCGCCCCGCCCGCAGCCATACCCGTGGGGGATGCATACGGCTTCGGGGATTTCTTTGGCCACCCGGTTTATAACTCCGTTTACACAGGAGACTGTTGCCATGACAAGCACGTGGTTTCTTATTCCAAAACGTCCGTCTGCCCGTTTGTATCCGCTGATTTCTTCCGTGCGCGTCATCTTCCGCCCTCCAGGTTGTGGGTGTGCACCCATGCGCCCTGTTTGATTCGTTGGGTGCTTTTCCCCACCGTTTCACCGTATTTAATTATCTTTTCGCCGGCTTTGATATCCCGCAGTGCTATTTTGTGGGCGGCGGCAACTGGCTCTAAAATTGTGACAGGCGTCATGTCCCCTGCTGTCGCCTTCTCACCGGCAGTCAGGTCCTGCAGGGCCACGGCCACGTTGTCTTTTTGATTAATTATCAATATGGAATCCTTCATGACTGCTCCTGGTGTGAGTGCATTTTTTCAATACTGCATGGTGGCGTTTGGAACTACTGCCACTTTTGTGTTTGCCCCGAATTTGCTTTTCAGAATGTCCATGGTGCTCTGCCAGTCGCGGGTGAATGTAACAGCTTCCGGGTTTGCAAAC
>JAABTZ010000456.1 GCA_011389605.1 Desulfobacteraceae bacterium | reverse complement strand
AGCCTCTATGAGTATGCCGGTTTTTTTCTCCATACCCTGTCGGGAAAAAGCTATCTGATGCGCCGGCATCAGGTGGTGCGCACCCTGACCCGATATTACAGCCTGCTGATACTTGATCGGGCCAATGAACAGGGACTGAATCGTCACGGAATTGATATCCGTCCCCATATCGACCTGGTGTTAAATGATATCAGGGGCCAGGAATACCTGATGTTACAGCAGCAATATATCGGCCGGCTGCAGCAGTTAAAAGAAAAATACAAGCTGACATGACCCGGCCGGTCAATCCGGTCTTTGCCCAATGTAAAGAGTTGCAATTCCGGCAGACAGTGGCTGCCACTTCACCTGTCTGAATCCGGCAGCTGCCATAAGCCCGGCAAATGCTTCGGGTTCCGGAAAATTAAGCACAGAGTCCGGTAAATATCGGTAGGCAGCCAGGTTTTTGGAAAACAAGCCGCCGACGGCCGGCAGGATTTTCTGAAAATAATACAGGTATAAAGCCTTAAGCACCCTTGGATGCGGGGTTGACAGCTCAAGTACGGCCAGAACTCCACCGGGCTTCAGAAGGCTGAAAAATTCCGACAGTGCACGGCTGCGTTCAGCTACATTTCGAATTCCGAAAGCAATGGATATACCATCAAAGATGTGGGGTAAAAAGGGAGGTGACAGGACATCGGCTGCGGCAAAAAAACCTTTTGCAGAGCCTGCGGCACGCCCTTTTTTATTTACGGCAATAAAGAGCATTTCAGTTGAAAAATCAATGCCGCAGACGTATGCTCCGGGCTTTTGCCTCCACAGCTCAAGCATAACATCGCCGGTGCCGCAGGCCGCATCCATGACCCTTGCATCTTCAGAAAGGTTCATGGCAGTCACCATGCGCCTGCGCCAGCAGACATCCTGCCTCATGCTAAGCAGGCGATTTAAGAAGTCATAATAGGGGGCTATTGCCCCGAACATGTTTTTTACAAAGCCGGGTTGCGTATTTTTGCTCATTGACAATTCCACCATATGCATTATTGTCCTGTTATAATTTCAGTGCTGTTTTTTGCCGCTGCAGTCTGATACATGATACATCCCATAGCATAAGATGGCAGGGTTGCAAAACCCTGCGTTTGTTTTGATAAATTTGACGGGAAAACCACGGCGCCTCACCCAGAAAAGGCGTAAAACTACAACAACAGATCGGCCGGTTAACAAGACATGACTGAAAAAAGGGACTATTACGAAGTGCTCGGCGTTGAGAAAAACGCCGATGCTTCAGAGTTGAAAGCCAAATATCGAAAAATCGCCCTCAAATACCACCCGGACCGCAACCCCGGAGACAAAGAGGCTGAAGAAAAATTCAAGGAGGCGGCCGAAGCCTACGAAGTCCTTTCCAATGCGGAAAAGCGACAGCTCTATGATCAGTTCGGCCACCGGGCCTTTGAAAACGGAGGCGGAGGCTCGGGCGGTTTCCAGGATTTTGATGATATTTTTTCCAGCTTCGGCGACATTTTCGAGGATTTTTTCGGTTTTCGCACCGGAGGCCGCGGCGGCCGCAGCAGGGCCCGCAGGGGTGCGGACTTGAGATATGATTTAAGAATTGAATTTACGGATGCGGCTTTTGGCAAGGAAACCCAGCTGGATCTGGAAAAAATGGTGGTCTGCGACGAATGCCACGGTACAGGTGCCAAACCCGGCACACAGCCTCAGACCTGCGACCAGTGCCGGGGCACGGGTCAGTTTGTGCGCAGCCAGGGCTTTTTTTCAGTCAAGAGTGTATGCCCCAGATGCCGGGGCCAGGGAACGATTATTGCCGAGCCATGCTCCAAGTGCCAGGGTCAAAAGCAGGTGGTGGCGCGCAAGAAAGTGGAATTAAAGATACCCGCCGGCGTGGATAACGGCTCCCGTCTCCGTCTTGCAGGCGAAGGAGAGCCCGGTACAAACGGAGGCCCATCCGGTGATCTCTACGTGTTTATCCATGTCAGGCCGCACGACACATTTGAGCGCCAGGGAAACGATGTCATCTGCAAAGTGGAATTGTCCTTTGTGCAGGCCGCTCTTGGCGATGAAATCACAGTACCCACACTCACCGGCGAGGAGACATTAGAGATTCCCGGTGGAACCCAGTACGGTGATACCATCCGACTGACAAACCATGGGATCCCATCTCTGCGAAACGGCCTGCCCGGCGACCAGATCGTGGAAATTGTCCTGAGAACCCCCAAGCACATGAACAAGCGCCAGGAAGAACTGATGAAGGAGTATCTCCAGCTGGAATCGGAAAAACTGACTTCCCGGATCAAACGGATTTTTACAAAAACTGCAGGGGCCACTTCCAAATCTTCAAAGTCTTCCAAATCTTCAAAATCTTCAAAAGCAGCAAAGTCCTGACAGGGGAACTTTACATATGTACGAATTAAAAGTGGTCAACCGGTTTGCAGCTGCCCATCAATTGAAAATGGTCACGGAAAAATGCGAGAACCTGCATGGTCATAACTGGAAGGTGGAACTTTTCGTGGCCGGAGAAAAATTGCTTGATTCCGGCGTTCTGCTGGATTTTGGAATCATCAAGCAGCGCCTGGGAGAAATCATTGACTCCCTTGATCACTGTTTTTTAAATGAACTGCCGGTGTTTGAAAACGCCAATCCTTCATCTGAATGCATTGCAAAATACATTGCCGATGCTTTTTCCCGGCGCACGGATCCGGCTGAGGGCATCTTTGTCTCCCGGGTCAATGTCTGGGAATCCGATGACGCCTGTGCGGCTTATCTGCCTGCCCGGTAGACAGCCATCAATTCCTGGCGGGTGGTAATGGAGCGAACTTCGGGCACGACCTTGCGGATGTTTTCCGCCCCGCCTTCCTGGCGATCAACGAGCAGAACAACTGAATCCACATAAAGTCCTTCATCTGCAGCCCTT
>JAABTZ010000455.1 GCA_011389605.1 Desulfobacteraceae bacterium | reverse complement strand
ACATGACGGATGAAAAAGCCTGTATCCGGATGGTCAAAAAACTGTCCATCACCGATTGCCGGAGATTGTATGGATTGATAAGGCAGGTCCAGACGATTGAAGCGCGCAGGATTGTTGAAAACTTTTTGGAAATGCCCGCTTTTTAAAGAGAAAAATAACGAGTCAGGTAAAACACGTTAAAACCGGCAAAAATCCCATAGGACGTTCCCCAGGCAATATCGATTATGGTGATGGGCACCGGGTAGTCCCAGACAAAGGGCAGATTGGTCAGATCATAGGTGCAGTGCATCACAAATCCGGTTGTTATATTTTTAGGCGGGGTAGAATAATATCGTAAATAATGCGAAGATCATTCTCCGCTGCGAACCCGTTCTGACTGCAAAAGGTTTCTTCTATGACATGATCATCACGGATGGGAGGGCGGCAAAGTATTCTTTCCACATGGTTTTTTCGTCACAATATCGCCTTTTGGGATGGCCCGCTCAGAAAGAACGGGCGGGAGGGAGAACAGTGTTCAGGCCGATAAGTGCATTGTTTTCAAAACAAACATTTACCGGTCTGAACTATTTATAAACCTTACATTCCCCCCACAGGCGGTGAGAGGGCTACCTGGTCACCGTCCTTAAGGACCGTGTCGAAGCCGGCCACCTTGTTGTTGACGAAGATGACCTTGACATCTTTCTTGGGGAGCTCAAGGCGTTCAACGAGGGCCTTGACCGTTTCGCCCTCAGTGATTTGGTTCTGAACGCTGTCTCGAAAATCGCAGACATCTCCTTCAGCCAGGGCGGCAAAGCACTTGAGATGAACTTTCATGGGGTTTCTCCTTTAGAAATGTTTGATTCCGATGGGCTTCTCCAGGCCTTTGCAAAACCCGTTTCTATCGGACCTCTGGGCATTGCTTAGTTCCACCACCTCGGTCGGTCCCATAGTCTCATTATCCGGGCCAGATGGAAAGCCCGTATATGGAAACATAAAACACGCAACTTAAATCTGCCAACATTCTTCTGGAGTCTCTCGCCTTTCGCAAGCACAAAATCTGCAAGACTCTTCAAATCGCATAATTTGGATCCCTGCAACACCGCTGTCGGTCTCAAAAACACTTCCTGCGGTGATGAGAGTAAACCATATAGATTATTTGTTACTGACAGGTCAAAAAATGTGGGTTGACACAAATGAAAATCAGTGTTAATTGATAAATATTATTGTTTGAAAAAGGAGCGTACATTGGCAGACCCAAAAAAGAGATTTGAAATCATCATCCAGAAATTACGGGATCATGGCCACAAGATTACGCCCCAGCGAATGGCCATTGCATCTTTTCTTGCCAAAAGCGAAGACCATCCCAGTGTTGAAACCATTTTTGATCACATCAAAGGCGATTTTCCCACGATGAGTCTTGCTACTGTGTACAGAAACATTTTATTGATTAAGTCCATCGGTGAAGTGCTTGAGTTGGGATTTCCGGATGGGAGCAACCGATATGATGGCAACAAGCCTCACCACCACCCACATGTCATCTGTATCAAGTGCAAAAAAATCGTCGATCCGGATTTGAACAGCATGGATGTCATGGCAAGGGAGGTCGCCAAGGAAACGAATTTTAAAATATTGAATCATCGCCTGGATTTTTTCGGAATATGCAGCGATTGCATGGACGAGAAAGCCTGATATTTTTTTGTCCTTTATTGATAACCAATATTATTTAATATTTGATATCTGTATTCCAATTAAACGGTTTGTTACAGGCAATGCAATGAATGGGGCATCCAAGCACGCGTTTCATGGCAGCATGGTGCATAACCGCTCACACCTAAAGGAGGATTATTTATGACTGAACATAGCAAGTGCCCGGTAACGGGCGCAACCAAGAAACCCATGGCCGGCGGCGGCACCTCAAATCGGGAGTGGTGGCCGAACCAGTTCAACCTCAGGATTCTTCACCAGCATTCCAATTTGAGCAACCCGATGGGCAAATCGTTCAACTACGCAGAGGAATTCAAAAAACTCGACCTGCAGGCCGTGAAAAAAGATCTCCACGCGCTGATGACCGACTCCCAGGACTGGTGGCCGGCCGATTATGGTCATTACGGAGGGCTATTCATCCGCATGGCCTGGCACAGCGCCGGTACCTATCGCATGGGCGACGGCCGCGGCGGCGCAGGTTCGGGCTCCCAGCGCCTGGCGCCCCTCAACAGTTGGCCTGACAACGTCAACCTTGACAAGGCGCGCCGTCTGCTCTGGCCGATTAAGCAGAAATACGGCAGTAAAATCTCCTGGGCTGACCTGATGATCCTGGCCGGCAATTGCGCTCTGGAGTCGATGGGCTTCAAGACCTTCGGGTTCGCCGGCGGTCGTGTGGACGTCTGGGAGCCCGAAGAGGACATCTACTGGGGCGCCGAGGACGAATGGCTCGGAGACAAACGCTATTCAGGCGACCGCGATCTTGAAAACCCGCTCGCCGCCGTCCAGATGGGCCTGATATATGTTAATCCCGAAGGGCCCAACGGCAACCCCGATCCGGTCGCATCCGGCCGGGACGTTCGGGAAACTTTTGCACGGATGGCCATGAACGATGAAGAGACCGTCGCGCTCATCGCCGGCGGACACACGTTCGGCAAATGCCACGGCGCCGGTCCCGCGACACACGTTGGCCCCGAGCCTGAAGCTGCCGGCCTCGAAGAGCAAGGCCTCGGCTGGAGGAGCAGCTTCAAAAGCGGCACGGGAGGCGACACGATCAGCAGCGGCATCGAGGGCGCCTGGAAGCCGAATCCGACCCGATGGGATATGGGCTACCTCAAGGTGTTGTTCAAGTATGAGTGGGAACTCGTAAAGAGCCAGGCCGGAGCGCATCAGTGGCTGGCCAAGGACGTGGAAAACGAGGACATGGTGGTCGACGCACACGACC
>JAABTZ010000454.1 GCA_011389605.1 Desulfobacteraceae bacterium | reverse complement strand
ATATTCACGCGGTGATGTGGAAAAAGGATTTGCCCGGGCAGATACGGTACTGGAAAGGACATACAATACCCAGTGCGAGCTCCACACCCCCATGGAACTGCATGGATGCGTGGCCAACTGGGACGGAGACCGCCTCACCATATGGGAATCGAGCCAGGGCGTCTACGCTGTGCAGTCCACCATCGCAGAAGTCCTCGACCTGCCCTTTTCAAGAATCCGGGTGATCGGCCATTACATGGGCGGCGGCTTTGGCAGCAAGCTGCAGCCCGGAAAATACACAGTGCTGGCCGTTCTGCTGGCCCGGCAGGCCGCCCGTCCCGTCAAGATGATCCTCACCCGGGAGGAAACCTATCTGAGCGTGGGCAACCGCCCGGCCAGCACCATGCACGTCAAGGCAGGGGTGAGAAGCGACGGTACCCTGACCGCCCTTGATTTCCGGTGCACGGGCCCGAGCGGAGCATACCCGGCAGGCGGCACCTCGCTGGTGGACTGGCTCATCCGGGATCTTTATCAATGCGACAATGTTTCCTGCCGCTCAACCGATGTTTATATCAACGCGGGCCCGGTCCGGCCGTTTCGCGCCCCCGGCCATCCCCAGGGAAGCTGGGCCCTGGAGCAGATGATCGACGAGCTTGCGGAAAAAACCTCTATGGACCCGGTGGATCTGCGGCTGAAAAACATCCCCGAAGTCAGCCAGGCCCGGGGCGGCATACCCTATACCACCACCGGGCTTGCCAGGTGCATCCGGGAGGGAGCTGAAAAGTTCGGCTGGAAAGACGCCGTAAAAAAAGCCCGGCAGCACAACCAATCAAACGGCCATGTAAAGCGCGGCGCCGGCATGGCGGCCTGCCTGTGGATCGCCGGCGGCGGAGGACAGCCCTCAACTGTTGTGATAAAGCTGTTCCGGGACGGATCCGTGAATCTCAACATGGGGGCAAGCGATATCGGCACCGGCACCAAGACGGTCATGGCCCTGGTGGCTGCCGAGGAACTCGGGGTCAGGCCCGAAATGATCCAGATCGAGCATGCAGATACGGGCACCACCCAGTATGCCACCCCCAGCGGCGGCAGCAAGACCGTACCCACAGAGGCGCCGACGGTGCGCAATGCAGCCGTGGAGGTCAAACGCCGGGTGCTTGAAATGGCCTCCGGGGATCTCGGAGTCCCAGCAGAAGACCTGGACTACAATGGCGAGGAAATCGTTTCCAGAAGCGACAAAGACAAACGGATACGGGTCACCGGGGTCAGCCGCCTGAAAAAACGCGGCGTTGTGATGGGAGTGGGCTACCGTGGGCCCAATCCGTCCGAAAAAACCGTCAACCCGTTCGGTGCCCAGTTCTGCGAACTCGAGGTCAACCAGAAAACCGGGGAAATCCGGATTTTGCGATTTGTGGCGGCCCATGACAGCGGCCGGGTCATGAACCGGCTCACATACGACAATCAGGTGTTTGGCGGAATTGTCATGGGAATCGGTTTTGGCCTAACCGAATTCCGGCAGCTTGATGCCCGGCAGACCGGCAAACTGTGCAACCGCAACTGGCACGACTACAAGCTGCCCACTGCCTTAGACGTGCCCGCGGATATGGAAAGCCTGCCAATTGAAATCGATGATCCGGAAGCCAACAACACCGGCGCCAAGGGTCTGGGGGAACCGGTGACCATCCCCACGGCCCCGGCCATTGCAAACGCCCTTTATATGGCCACCGGCATCCGGTTTACCCGGGCTCCGGTCACGCCGCTTGAAGTGCGCAGACATCTTGATTTACAAAAGGAGGGATAAACCGTGCTGCCGCATTTTTCATACGTCCGTCCGGAAACGCTCAAGGATACGATCCGGCATTTAAACACAAAGGGGGCAGCCGTGCATGCCGGGGGCACAGACCTGCTCGGATGCCTGCGCGAAAAGATCATGGATGTGGACAAGGTGGTCAGCCTCAGCGCCCTTGCCGAGCTCTGCGAAATCAAAAAAACCGCAGGCGGCGGGCTGTCCATCGGCGCGCTGGCCACCATCACCCAGGTGGCCGAAAACCCCCTGGTCCTGGAAAAATACCCGGGCCTGGCCCAGGGTGCGGCTGAAGTGGCCAGCCCCCAGCTCAGAAACCAGGGGACCCTTGGCGGAAATCTCTGCCAGAAGCCCAGGTGCTGGTATTACAGGGGCGAGTTTGCCTGCCTGCGCAAGGGCGGAGATATCTGTTATGCCATTGACGGAGAAAACCAGTTTCACGCGATATTCGGCCACGACCGCATCTGTGCCGTCACCCACCCTTCGGATACCGCCCCGCCCCTGGCCGCACTGGGGGCAAAGGTCAGGGTTGCCGGCCCGGACGGTGCCAGAAACATTGCAGTGGAAAAACTCCACGTGCTGCCGAGACAGAACGTGCAGGCTGACACCGTGCTGAAACCCGGCGAGATCATCACCCGCATCGAACTTCCGCCGCCCGGGGAAAATCTCTACAGCGCCTACCGCAAGGTCAGAGCCAGGCGGTCCTGGGATTTTGCCCTTGCCGGGCTGGCCCTGGCCATTGAATCAGACGGCGGCCGGGTAAAAAACCCCCGGGTGTTTCTCTCGGGGGCAGCACAGGTGCCATGGCGCAGCCGGGCTGTGGAGCAGGCCATAAACGGGCAGCGCTTAGATGATGCAGCCATTGCAAAAGCAGCCGAAGCCGTGGTTGAAGAGGCAGACCCCTTAAGCCAAAACGCCTATAAGTTAAATCTTTTCAAAGGCGTTGTTGAAGAGCAATTGCATGCCGCCGCCAGGGCAGCATATCTGATGGACTCGTAAAAAGCAGGTTTTCAGAGGGTGCCGTAAAAATTCAAGATAAAGGCTTGCGCGATTTTGTAGAATGCAGCGTACTTAGCCGTACGTGAAATTCTTCAAAAATCGCGCGTAACGCAGATATTGGACTT
>JAABTZ010000453.1 GCA_011389605.1 Desulfobacteraceae bacterium | reverse complement strand
TAAAGAAGCCATTGAGCCGGTTATAAATGACTATATTGCCACGGCTGAAGAAAATGATTATAACGGCCGGAAATCGGTTGACCTTATCGAAAACCTGCTTGAAAAGTACAGCCAATAGAAAAGTCAACTTTCTGTTTTTTTGAGAATTAATTCATGATTTCTGTTATACGCCTAAACCGCCACATTGCAAAAGCCGCTGCAGCTGTCAACTGGATTGCTGCAGCGGCAATTGTTCTGATGATGCTGGTTACCACAGGCGACGTGGTGCTTCGTTTTTTTCGGGTCTCCATTCCCGGGGCATATGAAACCATCGGCTTTTTGGGCGCTCTTGCCATAGCTTTTTCCCTGCCCTATACGGCTGTGGAAAAGGGCCATATTGCAGTGGATTTTCTTGTACCCCATCTTCCCGGCCCGGTCAGAATTGTCATCCACAGCATCAACAGTCTTGTGGCCTTTTTTTTATTTGCCTTGATTGCCTGGCAGAGCATACTTTACGGGGCAAGCCTGAAGGCCAGCGGGTCAGTGTCATCCACCCTTGAAATGCCAATTTATCCCTTTGTTTACGGAGTGGCCGTGGGCTGTATTCTGCTGTGCCCGGTTCTGCTAATGGATTTTCTGCTGCATATCCGGGGGGTTGAGGCCCAATGACATCAACTGCCATAGGCCTGATAGGCATTGCCGCCCTTTTTATACTTATTTTTTCACGGCTGCCGGTTGGTTATCTAATGGCTGTAATAGGCATCATCGGCTTTGGCTCCATTGTCTCCTTTGATGCCGCGTTAAGCCTGACTGCCCGTGATGTTTTTTCGGTATTCGGTTCCTATAATCTTACAGTTATTCCGCTTTTTGTTTTCATGGGGCAGATTGCATTTCATTCAGGGATATCCTCGCGTCTTTTTGATGCAGCCTATAGGTTTGTGGGCCATATTCCCGGCGGCCTGGCAATAGCCACAATCGGAGCATGCGCGGCTTTTTCAGCAATCTGCGGCTCCACCAATGCCACGGCAGCAACCATGGGAGCTGCCACACTTCCGGAAATGAAACGCTACAATTACAAGCCTGAACTGGCCACCGGCGTTGTTGCAGCCGGCGGAAGTCTTGGGATTTTGATCCCGCCAAGCGTTGTGTTTATTGTTTACGGGATTTTAACGGAACAGTCTATTGGCGAGCTTTTTCTGGCAGGACTGCTGCCGGGTCTTTTGCTTTCAATACTTATGATTGCGAGCATTCTGATATGGACGCGGCTGCGCCCGGAGCTGGGGCCCAAGGGAGAGAGATTTACTTTAAGACAGAAAATAGCATCCCTGTCCGGGCTGGCTGAAACTGTGGTGATTTTTGTGCTGGTAATGGGGGGCCTTTTCAAGGGGATTTTTACCCCTACGGAGGCAGGCGGCATAGGCGCCTTCTGTACTCTGGCAGTGGCAATGATCCGCAGAAATCTGGACATGAAGGGTTTTGTTCAGGCCCTGTTTGAAACCACCCGTATCACATGCATGATTCTTGTAATTGTTGCCGGGGCAACCATTTTCAGCAGGTTTATGGCAGTCACCCGCATTCCCTTTGACATCGCAGGCTGGATTGCCGCCCTGAACATGAGTCCTTCCATGATAATGTTTTTTATTATTGCGGTTTATTTTCTGGGGGGATGTTTTATTGACGCCCTGGCTCTGGTAATGCTTACAATCCCAATCTTTTATCCTGTAATTCTGGAACTGGGCTACGATCCAATCTGGTTTGGAGTCATCATTGTGCTGGTAACCCAGATAGGAGTTATCACCCCGCCTGTGGGGGTCAATGTCTACGTGGTCAGCGGTGTGGCCCGCGATGTTCCCCTTAGTACCATCTTCAAAGGTGTAGTGCCCATGCTGATTGCCATGATCATTGCCACCCTGCTTTTGATTCCGTTTCCCCAGATAGCACTTTTTCTGCCCGGCCTGTTTTGATCCAGGTGACCGCCTCGGTTCTAATCCTTGAAAAAAACATCAAGGATATTGTGTTCATCGCGCCGGGCATAGGTCATGGAACTGCTCATCTGTCTGGTCAGAAAGATTCCCAGGCCGCCCACCTTCCGTTCGGCTATGTCAGATGCAATGTCAGGCCGCGGCTGCTCAAGGGGGTTAAAAGGCTTTCCAGGGTCCACAACCCTCATGAGAAAGCCTTTGTCCGGCACCACGCCGCAGCCCACGGCCACATTTCCGGCCTGCCCGCTTTCAAAGGCATAATGAAATACATTTAGCAATACCTCTTCGGCAGCCAGATCCAGCTTTATCTCCAGGGAATTGGGCATGTTGGCCTTACGGGCCTGGCTGATGACAAAATCGCGCAGAGGCTCCAGGGACTCGAGCCGTCCGGGAGCCTGCTTCCAGCAAAGGGCTGTGTCATCCGGCGGCTTCAAGGGCTTTCTCCAGGGAAGGATATGCTGGAAACAGGGTGGTAAATCCCGAGATGTCAAAAACTTCCTGAACCATGCCCTGCATGCCGGCCAGTGTGAGCGTGCCGCCGGCGGCCTTGATCTGCTTGCCAACCACCAGAAAGCTTCTCAGCCCGGCGCTGCTGATGTATTCCAGGCCGGAAAGATCCACTATCATGCGGTTTTCTCCCTGTGCGGTCCAGGAGCCGCATTCCTGCTCAAAATCCTTTGCCGTGACCGCGTCAATGCGGCCGGTCACAAGAATTACAACGGTTGCCTCTTGTTTATAGCTTTTGCACTCCATCCTCTCTCCTTTATTGGACTTCCAGGGAAATCCCTTTTTTTTTGAGCTCTATTGAAATTGCACTTTGTTGCCCTGACGGCGGCGTGGAAAAACGGGTTTCCGAGCGAAAATTAAGCTCCAGAAGGCTTCTGGAGCGAGGAAACTTCTTTTCCGCGCCGTCGGTCAGCTAAGGCGCTTATGGATTTGCTTTCTTCA
>JAABTZ010000452.1 GCA_011389605.1 Desulfobacteraceae bacterium | reverse complement strand
AACAGGGCGTTTTTCCGGTGAAGGATTGCATGCTTGAGCGCCCTCTCACAAATGTTGTTGTCCAGGGGGGCGCCTGCGATATGTAAAAACCTTGTCAGCTTTTCCCAGTGCCGAAGCATGTACTTGATGGCTTTGCCCAGCCCGGAGTTGGGTTCCACGAGCGCTTCATCCAATTGGCGCTGACACCATTTGCGGGTTTCATCCATAATGGGCCCGGAGTGGCGCTGATGGTACACAAGCCGATCTTCCGGTGACATCGCCTGCTCTATGACAATCGCATCATGATGATAGACGAGCCCCAATTGCCCGATCATATATTCGCATTCTTCCGGGAACCGGTCCACTAACTCCACGAACTGCCTGCGGGCGTGGGCCATGCAGTTGGCCATGATCGACTCAAATTCCTTTGATGCATTGCGGCTTGCCGCATCACACATCTGGATGGGGGGAGAAAGCCCTGTTGCCCTGCGCTGTAAGAGTTCCGTGAGATTTTCACCGGCATGGCTGTTACCGGTCATGAACAGGGCGACCTGATGATCGTCGTCTTTACTGACCAGGCCGGTGGTGAAGATCCCCTTCCGGGTGCTTTCCGGGTCCTGCTCCCTTAGCAAAGACAATATTTTTGCGGTGGTGTCATCATTGTAGACGAGCGCCCCCTGGGCCGCATGCTGGATAAGGGCTTCATAAACCGGTGCAAGGCTTACCGCCGAAGCATCTAAAATATCCCACTGGGTGGATGCGGGTACGGGTTGCCCCAAATTTTTCTGCATCTTTTCCAGGCGATAAAGGGGCATGCCGCAGCCGTATTTCAAAACCGCCACCATGGCGGCGGCCGAGTCGTCATGCCGCTTGTCGCCGACATCAGCTGGAAGCTCGGGGGTATACATGTCGCCGCAAAGGTTGCACCGGAGCCGGCTGCGTTCATAAACAGTCGATTTCAACGGGGCATCTCCCGTAATGTGCACAAACACGGAGGGCATGGCCAGTTCATATACCTTGCCCCTGTCACATCCCGGGCAAACATCCCCGCTTTTGAGTTCGGGATGATCGATTGTCACATGGGCGCCACCCGTATATGCCGATGCAGGGTTCCGGCCGTGCCCCTTTTGCTCCTTTTTAGCCTGTTCCGGTTGTTCTGCCGTCTCTCCAGCCTTCGGGGCTTTGGGGTCTTTCAATACATTTCGGGCCGTTTCCGTGGGGGCGCCCAGAAGGTATTTGCACAAACGACCAATGGACGTCTCCTTTTCGGCAAGGGCCTGGCGGAGCGCATCAATGGTCTCGGACAACCCCAGGATCAATTCATAATCGGTATCAAGCAGCTGCCGGGAGGTCACCCGCTGCTGGAATGCCTGCAATTCTTCCTCCGTTATTCGAAGGCATTTTTCTTTTCTCACTGACATAAACCCTCCTTGTAGCGCTGATCCAGGGGATATAGCCAAACGGTTTTAACCGGCTTGCCACGGGCATTGTACCGATCCCACTTGCCGCGCCCGGCGGTTTGCCCCACCAATGTCCAGTTGGCAGCCTTATAACAGGTGCCGGCAAAACGTTCGGTATCAACAAAGGTTTCGATCAAAAGCGGCCGGTAGTTGTATCGTATTTCCCAAAACGCGGGCAGCTGTTTAACCATGCAGGAAAGGATCCGGGAGGCCAGGTTTTTTGCGCGAACCCAGGGCAGGATCAAAAACCGGCTGTTGTCCACCACCAGGTGAAGATAGCTTTTGCGCTGCTCCGGGGACCAGCCGATATACCGGTCCCGGGGGGCCACCTTCCATGCGGCGGCCGAAAATCCCAGAAGCGCCACAAGCCGGCCTCCCGCATAAACGAAAAATCGCATCTGGGCGCCGCCCATGCGGCGATAACCTAAATAATGGTAGCGATCAATGAGCTCATTCCATAACGGGGCGGTCTTTTTATCCACATCGGCAATTTCAATATCCACCCGGCCGGCTTCCAAAACGATTTCATCTGCAGGCTCACCCGCCGGTGTACGCTTGACCGCTTTGGCAACGCCCGTTTTTTTCCGGGGGGCAGGCAGCCGGATCAGCCCGTTTTTCTCCAGGCGCAGCATGGCCACCCGGCAGCTCATCTCCTTTAAACCGCCGTCCGGCTTATACCAGTTCACATGGCGGCAAAAAAGCCGGGACAATTGCACCCGGTTGAGTGCCGGGTCAGATGCAATCCGGTCTTTGATCCAGTCGATTTCAGATGGGGTAAATTCTCTGCCGCAAATCTGCATGAAAAAACGCCTTTCGTTTGCAAGTTGCAGATTCTATAGCAAAGAAATTTTCGTGTGGCCAGCATTTTTTTTATAATTTTGGATTTTTTTTGTAAATCGGCCGAAAATCCCTTGCCGCGGCCATTTTCGACGGATCAACGTTCCACAGCAACTGCTGAAGCTCCCGGGCTGCAAGGGGGCCGGTTTCGTTAAAGTTCCATACAAAACGCCCTTTTGACAGCCGCTTGTGGCAGAGCCAGAAGCCCTGGCCGTCATAGATCAAAAGCCGCAGGGCGGTGCGGGCCTTATTGACAAAAACAAACACGGTCCCGCAAAAAGGATCGCTTTTAAGCTCTTGTTTGCATACGGCAGCCAGCCCGTCGATGCCCTTTCTGAAGTCCACCGGCGATGCGGCCACCATAATCCGCATGTGGGGCGTGAGCTGAATCATGCTAAAAAGGACTTCAGTATGGTTTGGATTTCCGGGGCCTGCCCGGTCCCGGACAGGCGGAGTATGGATCCATCAGCACGGCTGCACTCGATTTGCCACTGGCCGGCAAGGGTGTGGAAATCGATCGGCATAAATCGGGTCGGGGTGTTGTCGTCGGGCAGGCGTTTTTTAAGATCCCTGTAGGATAGGCGCAGGTTTTTGCAAACATGGTAAACGGTGTGCTCCCGGCACAACGCTACGGCAGCCTCCCACAGGT
>JAABTZ010000451.1 GCA_011389605.1 Desulfobacteraceae bacterium | reverse complement strand
CCTGTTACTCATGCCCAAAAAAACGAAACAACAGACCTCACATTGCTTTTGTTATTGGACGCCTTTTTAAACTGATCCCCGGCGACAGATGATACCAAGGTCCTTGGGTACTTGGCCGCGCATATTATTAAAAACGAATCAAAAGATTTCTCAGCTGCTTCGGCCCTGCTTGGCGTCATACAGGTTTTGAGATATCCATTTAACTGGATAAAAACCGACTTGGTTTTCCAAAACTTGTAACAATAACCTCTTTTTTTGCCCGGCTGGCAGCCACATAAAGTAATGCCCGCTCATGGGTTTCGCTTTCATTTTGAATGACAGCGTCGTTTGTATTTTTCCACTCACCTTCTAACGGTACCGTGCCGTCATTTACGCTGGCAATAATAACCCTGTCAAACTCAAGCCCTTTCACCCGATGCATGGTGGCAAGCCGGATGCCTGGCTTTCGGATATCCTCAGCTTCGCTGCGGCGAATAAAATAAATCTCTTTTCCTTTAGCTCTGAGCGCACCTTCATACTGTTTTAATAGATCATGGGTCCGGGCAACCAGACAAACTTCATTCATCGGACCCCCTTCCTGTTCAACGTGATTGAGGTATTGCACAATAATATCAATTTCGTTTTGAAACGATGTCGCCTGTTCAACTTTAGGGACCACGCCGTGAATTAAGGATTTATATCCTTTTTGATTATCCAGGCCGCCATCAAGGTCATCGAAACTGATATCCTTCAATAGGCTCACCGCCCAGCGCCTGTTTTCTTCTGTGGTCCGGTAGTTAATCCTGAGTCGTCTTCCTCTGCCGCGAATATTTATACCACAACGTCCCAGAATGACCTTGTGGCGATAGATTCTCTGGTGCGCATCACCCACAATAAATAAATCGTTTTTCTGATCCCCACCGGGTATTATCTCCCGAATGAGCTTGAATGCCTGTACACTCATGTCCTGAGCTTCATCTACAATGACCGCCCTGTATGGAAGTACGTTGCCTTTTTCACGGATAATGACACATGCGTCTCTCATAGCATCACTGACTTCCCGCAGGTTATTTTCATTCATAAGAACCCGGTATTCCTCAAAGATTGGCCAAATATTTTTTCTATTTTTCCGCGACAGCCGAACACCTCTACCCACTCTGGAGGCTTTAAAATATTCATTCAAAGTGGATATTGCCTGGGGTTGAATAACCCGCTCCCATTCTTCCCTGTAAAAACTTTCATCATATCCCGTTTCATCTGAGACAAGCGAAAGCGCTTTATCCCATAAGGGCTGTGTTCGTTTTCCGTAATCAATATCATACGAATATCCGTTTTTCCTTAAAAAAGCCGATACCCAGCGATCCAGGTTAACCACTTCAATCCGGCGCATTAATCTATGAGAACAAATTTTTGACAAATTTTCTTTTATGTCCTCTGCCAAGTTGCGGGTAAATGTGGTAAACAGAATTTTATCATTTTCATCAGTAAAGACATTTTCAGCAAGCCACTTTGCCCTGTGCATTGCAACTACTGTCTTTCCTGTCCCAGCACCCCCAAGCACCCTGAGGGGACCGTTCCAGTCCCGTTCCACCAGGCTTCGCTGAGAAGGATGGAGAAAAACCCGCCATTTTTCCAGCGGGGCATCCAGGATCTCCTGAAGGACCAGATCATCTTCAACCACAAAGAACCGTCGCTTGGTATCCGGATTATCAAGAGCTGCCTCAAAATCGTCTGTGTCGACTTTCTCTTCCTCATCCGGCGATTTGTTGAATTCCTGAAAGACTTCAGCCAGCGTATATCCGGCCGCAAAAGCCGTCAGCGCTTCATGGGCCTCATCAGGTAATTTGGATGCCGCCTCATCGAGCTGTTCTTCTGTAAAGATATTACGAACAATTGGAATAAGTTCCTCTGGAACCCCCAGCTTTACAAGGTGACGGTTATGAATGGATTCAAACAGCGATTTTTGATAATCTTTATTTGCGGATGCCTCTTCATCAACTACTGCCAGCTGGCTCTCGTCAACATCATAGACTTGGAGGCTTCCGGTCTCCGGGTTGATTGAACATTTTTTGTTTTTTGCCCAGTCATACGCCTTGTCATGATGGTCAACCCACAGGAGCATAAAGACATTTCCTGTATCGGGTTTTTTAACAATTCCCCTGTAAGTCTGATCAATTCTTACCGAACGAAGCGTCGGGTCTTTAAACTGAGCAATTTTTTCATAATTGATACCCGATCCTGTGGGGTTATTCTTGAATTTGTTTATAAAATCGAGAACTTTTCCCTGCATCTTTTTGGGGATCCCGGCAAAAGCACTCATAAATTCTGAGGAAATTGCTACCTTTACATCACTGATTACCGTCATCGGATCTATTCCCCCTATAAATCTTTCTGAAAAGTATTTTTCATGGACATAAATTTATCTTTATCAGCAAGGACTTCATTTATTGACGCTGTCTGCCAGCCAAGATCGGCAAACTTTTGTTGATAATCAAATTCTTCGGCAGTCAAAAATGCTATTTTTAATTCCTCCCAGCCGAGTTCCGCACTGGCGATGATTTCATTATTTTCAGCAGCCAATTCGTATCCAGCTTCAGGCATGGGCCAGCCATTTATCTTTAACACATCAAGAAGTGCATGAAGTGGCTCATCGGTTATTTCCTTTATTTCATCCCAGCTATCACCAGTCACAGTTTCCTTATCTACCCCTGTCGGCAGGGTAACCGTTTTTTCATAAAGCTTGATTGTGTCATAAACATTTGTCTTAGTCCCTTCGGAAGTCACAAAATAAGAATACGGTAAAAACTGATATAAATTATAAAGCCGCAAAAAACCGTTCCAGGCTGATTGAAAAACAGGTTTATTTTTCCCTTCTGGGTCATCATTTAAACGACATCCGATCCTCATCCCCCATGGTTTTCCGGGCGGGGTCAGCGATTGTTGTTCAGC
>JAABTZ010000450.1 GCA_011389605.1 Desulfobacteraceae bacterium | reverse complement strand
TTCTGATACAGTTTTAAAGAAAGGAGAAAGACCATGAGCAAGATTGCTGCCATATTAACTGATTGGTTTGAAGACAGTGAACACACCGGGCCGGCAGAAGCCTTTGAAAAGGCGGGGCATACGGTGATCACCGTGGGCCCGGAAGCCGGCAGGACGGTGAGGGGCAAAAAGAGCGCAACAGAGGTGAAAATCGACAGGGCAGTAGCAGATGTTAAACACGATGAGTTTGACGCCCTGCTGATTCCCGGGGGCTTTTCTCCGGACATACTCCGGGTGGATGAAAAGGCCGTTGAATTTGTCAGGACTTTTGTGGATGCCGGCAAGCCTGTTTTTGCCATCTGCCATGCCCCGCAGTTGCTTATCACCGCGGATGTCCTTCGCGGAAGGACGATTACAGGGTATACATCCATTATCCAGGATATTAAAAATGCCGGGGCAAATTTTGTGGACCAAGAAGTCGTGGTTGACGGCAACCTGGTTTCCAGCCGCAATCCAGGCGATCTGCCGGAATTTATTAAGGCCTGCCTGAAAAAGCTGGAAGGCTGATTGCGGGAAAATGCAAAAGGATGGGTTCAGAAAATGCCGGACTCATCCTTGTTTATCGCCTGGGAACCTGGATTTTTCGCTTTTCAGGATCCGGGTGCGTGCGGAAAAATATGGCCATGTGCCCTATCATTCCCACCATTTCCGAGAAAGTTTGGGCTTCAATTTTTTCGGCGATGGACTGCTTTTGTTTTTTGTCCTTAAACTCCAGAAACTTTACCTTTACAAGCTCATGGGTGTTTAAGGCGTCATCGACTGCCTGGATGACCGAGGGTGAAAGACCTTTCTGGCCGATAAACACCACAGGCTTCATGTCATGGGCGCGACCCCTGAGCCAGGTTTTCTGGAACCCTTTTAGTGTATCCAATTTTTCTCCTTGTGTGACAAAATGTCAGGCTTGATGCTCTCGTAAAAAGTCGGTTTTCAGATGGCGCCGTAAAAATTTCAAGATCAAGGCTTGCGCAATTTCGAAGAATGCAGAGTAGTTAGCCGTACGTGAAATTCTTCAGAAATTGCGCGTAACGCAGATATTGGACTTTTTACGGTTCCATCAGGCTTGAGTTTTACCGTATTCAGTGGTATCGAATCTGGTGTCATATTCTATATCTGAAATCATTGCCCTGAATCAATCAAATACCAAAGAAAGGCGGGTTTTGAGCAAAAGATCCATTACTCCGGCTTATGTGCTTTTCTACATTCTGTTTCTGCCTGACTCGTGGCGCATTTTGATGGGCATTGCCCTCGGGGCCTTGCTGGGCCCGTATGTCATTGAACCGCAAATGGCTGCTTTAAGCAGGGCAATTATGTTTGTGATGCTTGCAACCATAGGGTATGCGGTGACCGGTATACCTGCCCGATGGATCACGGCGTGGATTAAGAAACTGATACTGGGCACCGGGTAAAGCTAAATCAGGGTCTGCAGAGAATTTTTTTGAAAAACCAAAAGAAGGCATCTGAAATCAGATTTTTTACAGGCTTATCAGGTTTTTTGCTTAAATTTTGCACTCAATTCTTTTTCAATATCTTTTAGGATTTCACGCATTACATTCCGCTCCACCACGGGCCCGGAATCGTTCCATCCCGCTTCCACGGCCTGTGTTCTTTTATCCCGGAAAGTCTCGATGCTGTCTATTACAGATGCCCATGCATAAAGCTTCTGGACAATATGGCGCTCTTCTGCGCTAAGGTCGGTTTCAGTGTCAATTTCTCTGCCGGTCGACAGGGTTATGATCATTGAGTTTCCTTGAGTTGTTACTGGCACCGTAAAAAGTTCAAGATCTGCGTTACGCGTAATTTCTGAATAATGTCACATACGGCTAAGCACGCTGCATTCCTGGCAATCGCGTAAGCCTTGATCTTGAATTTTTTACAAAGCTGCCTAAAAGCGACTTTTTACGAATGCATCAATTGTTCTTTAACAAAAAAATAAAATACCATCTTCCTGTCAGAAAGGCAATCATCGGGGCGGGTGTCTGGGCGGGCCGGTTTTAACACCCATGGACTCAAACATGCTGACCACTGCCTGCTATTCTGCAAAAATACCGCCATGGGCGGGATAAGCAGCTTTTTACGGCGGCGTCAAGGCTATTTCCCGAAGTTTGTATTTCTGGATTTTGCCGCTTGCCGTTGTGGGAAATTCTTCCACAAAATAGATATAACGCGGAATTTTATGAAAGGAAATCTGGTCTTTGCAATAATTTCTTATCTCTTCTGCTGTAAGTAACTCCCCGTTTTTAAGACGAATAAAGGCTGCAACTTCCTCGCCGTATTTTTTATCCGGAATCCCCACCACCTGAACATCCTGAATGCCCGGGTGGGTGTAGAGAAACTCTTCTATTTCCCTGGGATAGATGTTTTCCCCGCCCCTTATGACCATGTCTTTCAGGCGGCCCTGAATGGTGCAGTTGCCATAATTATCCATGCTGGCAAGATCTCCGGTGTGCAGCCATCCATCCTGATCAATGGCTTCCCTGGTTTTTTCCGGCATTTTGTAATAGCCTTTCATTATGTGATAGCCCCGGCTGCACAGTTCGCCCGTTTCCCCGGGCGGCAGGGTCTGGCCGGTGACCGGGTCCACTATTTTTACCTCCACATTGGGCAGGGCCCGGCCCACTGTTTCGGTACGGATTTTCAGGGAATCATCCCTCCGTGTCTGAGTGATGCCCGGAGAGCTCTCGGTTTGGCCGTAGACAATGGTCAGCTCTTTTGCCCCCATTTTTTCCATCACGCCCTTCATGACCTCCACGGGACAGGTGGAACCGGCCATGACTCCGGTTCGCAGCTGGGTTGTATCATATTCCTTGTGTTCCATGTCTTCAAGTTCGGCAATGAACATGGTGGGCACACCATGCAAGGCCGTGCATTTAAAGGTATCAATTGTTTCAA
>JAABTZ010000449.1 GCA_011389605.1 Desulfobacteraceae bacterium | reverse complement strand
TTGGCCAAAAAGCTTACGGGCGTGGAGAATATATGAAGCATTTTGCTGAAAGGCAGGTATGCAAGCCCGATAAAGCAGGACAGAAAATGAATATACCAGAATATGCTTACAAATCCGGTTCTGTCCATTAATGAGCCGGCCGGGCTGATTGCTTTTGCCACAGCATAGCTTGTAAAAGCCGATTGTGCAGGAGCATGGCAGTAGGCACAATAGCTTTCATGCAATTGTTTTCCTTCTTCCATTGCATTTTGTTCAAAAGGGCGGGAAATTTCAGGCGATACAAGGCCCTGGGTTTCTGCCCAGTATGTTTCAAGGGCCAGGGTCTGCTCAGGGGCCAGCCATGACGCATATTCATCCACCATGTTTGAAAATTCTGCTTGAGAGGAAATTTTCATCCCGGCAAGAAAGAAGCCGGACAGGATAATAACTGCCACAATGACGATTGCATATATGTCCATGCCGTTTGTCTGGAGTCTGGGCACCTTGAGGATAAAACGTCTGTAAACTGCAATAACAACACCGGCCAGGACCATGAAGCCGAAAAGATCACGCAAAAAGAAATAGGGATTCAGAGTTGATTCGTAACCGGTAAAAATGGTGTCGGTTATTATCTGTCCCATGGCATGCATGAGAAAAAGAAGGATAAAGCCCCAGAAAATGAGCATGTGCATTGCCCATCGCAGCAAGCTTTGCTGAAGAATTTTTCTCTGGAGCAGGATATCGAGGAAAAACACCTTGATTAACTTAAGGATTTTAGTGCTGAATATGGCTGAAAGCATCCCGGTAAAAGCGCAAACCAGCCTTTTTGAAATGTTTGTATCCTCTTGTGAAAAACCGGTTTCCCTGTGAAGCCAGGCGGCAATTCTGTATATGATTCCCAGGGAAAATATTATTAAAGAGGCATACAATGATACCGTAAAAGCCATGCCAAAACCTCCGCATTGCCAAGTTAGTCCGAGCCAGGGCGATAAGACCATTCAGACAAAATTGCCGAAATATGTAGCCATACCATTAATATATGGCCGGTTCAAGTAAAAACACGAAAATGTGAAAAATTTGAAAACAATCCCGATGTTCGCAAGGCCCTTTCAAAACTGCTTGTGCCTTGACACATTTATTGAACACTGCCATATATTAATGTATAAGGTTAATGCTAATGGGGTTGTATCCGGAATTTCCACTGTTGAGGCCCGGGGATTGCAAAATTTAAAAAAGGGAGGTCAATATGATAGAAATGGAGGATCTTAAACAGGTTAACATGTTTAAAGTTCTGGATGATAAAAAGCTTGAGAATATGCAGGATCTGGCTTCCATGGAAAGCGTGCGCAAAGGCCATTTCTTTTATCATGTGGACTATCCCGCCGACAAGATTTATGCAATACTTTCCGGCCGCGTGGGCCTTGCCCTGGCCAAGCACCCTGATCATCATACATGGCTGGTTGAAATCGGTCCTTCCAATACTTTCGGGGTATCGGCAGCCATATTTACCCCGGGCCGAAGCCATATGACCTGCGCCAAGGCGCTGACCGATGTCAAGGCTCTCTCATGGCAAAGCGAGGAACTTCAGAATCTTTTTGAACAGGATTTTGAGCTGGGATACCGATTCATGTCCGAGCTTGCAAGGATTATCAAGGACCGCCTTAAGGTGAAAAATATTCAGGCCATGGATATTTTCACCTGATATCCCGTCCGGAAATTATCATCAATGCTGAAGGCACCTTGAGGTTGCAAAGCATTTTAAGGATCAGGCGCCGGGTTACATCAACGGATTTCCTCATCCGCGGCGCTCCCCCTTCCTGTTAAAAAAGTCTTGCCCAAAAAACCCGGCCCGGGTTATGAAGTGAAACTTGATCAAAACTCCGCGATTACGCGATTAAATGAAATGGATTTATTATGCAGCTTTTGTCTTCCACCCTGTCTTTGACTCGATACCGGGTGCAGGGAAAACCGGGTGATCCGGTCATGGACGCCATACGCAATGGTCTGAAAAACAACATGATCCGGGAAATCGATAATGACCCTGCAGAAAAAAGCATTGGGTGGACCGAATCGGTGCGGCCCTTTGTCCCTGACTTTGAAACAGCCGGGTTCGTTTTTGGCACTCACATTGTGTTTTCACTTCGTATGGACAAAAAATCCCTGCCTGCAAAAATTGTTGCCAAACACGTAAACATGGCCGTGGCAAGGCGCGTGGCCGAAACAGAGCAGAAACAATTGTCAAAAAACGAAAAGCGCCAGATCAAAGAAGAGGTGCTGCACCGGCTCTACACCCGGGTGCCGGCCACTCCCAATGTTTATGACCTGGTATGGGATCTTGAAAATCAGATTCTTTGGTTTTTTTCCAATTTAAAGGAAGCCAACGAGGAGCTCGAAACCCTGTTTTCCAAGTCTTTCCGGATATCTCTTATCAGGATGTTTCCCTATACCGAAGCCGACCTGGCCTCAGGGATTTCAGACAATCAGCGCGATGTTTTAAAACAGTGCGGACCGGCTCTGTTTACAGGAGGTGAGCATGCTTGATGTGTCTGTAGCCTACAACCGGTATAAATTTTTGGGCCACGAGTTTCTTACCTGGCTGTGGTACATGATTGACACTGATTTTGATTCGCTTCAGAAAGCCGACCCGGAAATGGAATCCCTTGCCATCGGAAACCGGATAGTGCTTGAAAATCACCGGCATAACAGGGATGAGGTGATCACTATCCGGGGTGACGGCGCAGGGCTTGAAGAAGGGGTAATGGCCCTTACCAAAGGAGCCAAGGTCACTGAAATGCACCTTGCTTACCGGGCCGGGGAACTGGAATGGCGTTTTTCCATAAAGGGTGAAAGCCTTTGTCTTAGCAGCCTGAAAACTCCCCAGGCCGGTAAGCCTGAAACCTCAGAGGATATCGAAGGCGCGGTGCTTGAAAAAATCTATATGGTTCAGCGGGTGGCCCAGCTGGTTGAAA
>JAABTZ010000048.1 GCA_011389605.1 Desulfobacteraceae bacterium | reverse complement strand
TTATCAAAATTTCACGTACGGCTAAGTACGCTGCATTCTTGGCAATCGCGCAAACCTTGATTTTGAACTTTTTACAAAGCCGTCTAAAAGCGACTTTTTACGAGTTTGTCAAGTTTTAAGTGTTAAGCAGAATCAAGAAGTTATTTTTTTATTGTTTGGCGTTTATATCAGTTTTTAAGCCTGCAAAAAGAAACTGAAAAAAAATCCATAAAAAAGGTGCAGTGACCATGGTCCAGAAAAGCTGCAGTAAGATTGTTTTACCTGTATGAACAGTAAAAAAGGAAACATTTGAAATAACCCATACAGCGGTTGCAAAAATTACATTTTCAATTGCCACACCGATAATTGAAAGAAAGAAAAAAAGAATATGGTCACCAAACCTTACCCAGCCGGGCACAAGGCGAAAAATCAGATATATCCACAGGTATGAAGCAAGATATATACCCATGGGTGCACCCGAGAGCATGTCCATTGCCATGCCCCCGGCAATAATCACGGGAAGACCTGTGGCAAGTGACTGATACAGGCTCAGGTATACTGCAAAAGGTACGAGAAAATCATAGAAACGGAAGACAGCAGGCATATACGGTAAAACAGAGGTTTCTGCAACAATAAAGACAATAATGACAACCAGGGAAAGCAGATAACGCATTATTTGGTCAATGTTTCATCTATTACGGGAGGATCTGTCACGACCAATACCTCCTCGAGTTTATGAAAATCTGTTCCCGGCGTTATTTCTATTTCCTGAAAGATACCGGAATTGCGCCGGATAACCTTGGAGACCCAGCCTATTCGCAACCCCTTGGGATAGATCCCGTCGAGCCCGGAGGTAATGATCATGTCACCCACTTCTATATCCTGCTTTCGCAGCACGAATTCAAACCGGCAGCCCTGGCTGCCGTCTCCCATGATCACACCCCGTGCACGCGTTCTTTGAACAAGTGCATCCACGGCATTGTTCCGGTCAATGATCAAAAGGACCTTGGCATACCCTGCCGAAAGATCGGTTACCTGACCCACTACCCCGTCGGGCACTAAAACAGGACTTCCCTTTTTAAGCCCGTGGGATCTTCCCTTGTTGATAATAACCGTATGATACCATGGGCTCGGGTCTTTGGCCACAACTTCAGCTGTCTTCATTTCCAGAGATGGGCCTGCATGGAAATCAAGGAGGCGTTCAAGCCGGTCATTGGTCTTTTCAATTTCCCGCAGGGCACGGATCTGATGCCTTGCCCGGGCAAGATCCCGGCGCAGCTGCTGATTTTCACGGGCAGTGTGGACCAGATAAAAATACTGTCGCCAGATACCCTCGCCGGTATCTATGACACCCGTGACCACCTCCTGGACAGGAGATACAAAAAAAAGGGCGGTTTCAACAGCCGCTGCCTGAAAGGAAGACTTGCGGATATAATTAAAGGAAAAGACCACGCCGTTTAAAACGATCAAAATGATGGCTCCGGCTGCCACCATCGTTTTTTTTGAAAACATGGGATCAGTCGATGACCACCTGTCTTAGGAATTCAAGACTGTTTAATGTCTTGCCTGAACCCAGGGCCACTGTGGACAAGGGATCATCTGTAACTGTTATGGGCAGACCGGTTTCTTCCCGCAGCAATTTGTCCAGATTTTTCAGAAGCGCCCCGCCTCCGGTCAGCACAATGCCGCGGTCCACTATGTCTGCAGCAAGCTCCGGCGGTGTTTGTTCAAGGGCCATTTTGGTAGTTTCAACAATGGCATCAATCTGCTCAGCTATGGCAACCCGGATTTCTTCAGAGTCAATGGCCAGAATTTTTGGAATACCCGATACAAGATCCCGGCCCTTGACCTCGATGGTTTCATAATTTTCCGAGTCAGGATAGGCATTTCCAATTGTGGTCTTAATAATCTCGGCACTTCGCTCGCCAATGAGAAGATTGTATTTTCGCTTTATATACTGAACAATGGCGGCATCCATCTTGTCGCCGGCAACCCTTATAGACCGGCTGTAGACGATTCCGGCCAGGGAAATTACAGCAACTTCAGTAGTGCCGCCCCCTATATCGACCACCATGTTGCATGTGGGTTCGGTAATGGGCATGCCCGCACCAATGGCCGCGGCCATTGGCTCTTCGATCAGAAAAACCTCCCGTGCGCCTGCAGATTCTGCAGCCTCGCGCACAGCCCGCTTTTCCACTGGGGTAATACCGGTTGGTACGGCAACCACGATCCGCGGCCGCACAAAGGTACGCCGGTTGTGAACCTTGTGAATAAAATGGCGCAGCATTGCCTCTGTGACATCAAAATCCGCAATCACGCCGTCATGCATGGGACGGATAGCCACGATATTTCCCGGAGTACGCCCAAGCATGTTCTTTGCTTCCAGCCCCACGGCAAGCACCCTGCTTTTTGCGCGATTGTCGGTTCGTACTGCCACCACTGAGGGTTCGCTTAAAACAATCCCTTTGCCCTTTACATAAACCAGGGTATTGGCTGTACCAAGATCAATGGCCAGATCATTGGAAAAAATACCAAGCAATGAATCCCAGAACAAGTCCGTGCCTCCTTAAGTATTTGACGAAAAAAGAAAAACAGGGCTATTGTTTGAAAACCGGAAAAACAGATGGACATTAGCCCAGTTAACTCTCGAGTTTGATGCACTCGTAAAAAGTTGCTTTTAGACGGCTTTGTAAAAAGTTCAAGATCAAGGCTTGCGCGATTGCCAAAAATGCAGCCTACCTACCCGTACATGAAATTCTGAGAAATTGCGCGTAACGCAGATATTGGACTTTTTACGGTTCCATCAAGTTTGAATTATTAACAGCTGTCCAATAGAATGACAAGCAGAAAATACCCAATTATAAGGTTCAACAACTCAGGATTGCAAACAGCTTACAACCATGTCGTGCAATTTGGGCCTGAAGTCGACAATTTTTTTGTTTTCAGGATCAGGGCAAACACGATTGCTAAGCAAAATCACTATAATGCCTTCAACCGGATCCATCCAGAATGAGGTTCCGGTAAATCCCAGGTGCCCGACACTGGTGTTTGGAGAAAAAAAACGACCGCTGCTTGAATGCTGGTGATCCGGCACGTCAAAGCCCAGGGCCCTATGGGCTCCTTGGGGTATGGAAAAAAACTCCTTGACAACCCAACGGCTAAAGACCCGTCTGCCCGGCGCATCCCAATAAGTTTCCATAAACTCTGAGAGCAGTTCAAAAACCCCCTTGGCAGTACCAAACAAGCCGGCATGGCCGGCAACACCGCCCATTGCAAAAGCGTTTTCATCATTTACCCGTCCCCTGATCAATCCGTTGTTTGCGTCCACTCCGGTGGCTGCAATTTTACAACCGGCCAGCCGTGCTGCGTTTTGCGGGTCTGCCAGGGGCAGAAAAAAAAGGTCTGAAATATTTACCGGTTCGTAGACGCACTTGGCCACGTATTGATCCAGGCCCATGCCGGTTGTTTTTTCCACTGCCCATTGAAGGATCATGAACCCCACATCACTGTAAAGGGTTTTGGTACCAGCCGGGTAAATAAGGGGTTCGGCGGCCAGAAGCTTATGGAGCCGGTCTTTTCGCTTTTCAAGGTCAAGCCCGTAAAGCTGCTGGTAATAAGGCCGCCAGGCAGGCAGCCCGGCATTGTGGCAAAGCAGGTGGCCTATACTGATATGGGTCTTGTCTGAATCGCCCATTTCCTGAATCAGGTCACCAAGCCGATCACCTGTGCCCATCCTGCCGTGATCTGCAAGAAGCATAACCGCGGCAGTTGCAGCCAGGACTTTGGTAAGAGAGGCCAGGTCGTAGACAGTATCGCAGGAAACCTCACCTGTTTTTATATGATCAAGAAAACCAAAGGCTTTGTGATAAACTATCTGCCCGCCTTTTGCCGCCAGAAGCACGGCACCTGGAAATACCCGGCTTTCAACCGCCTGGCTCATCAATGCATCAACCTGCCTCATTGAAAAAAACCATCTTCGGCCTCTTTTGATAAACAAACACCATGCTCGTGGTAAGCCAGGGCCATGGTGTTGCTGTCAAGGGTTGCCACGGCTCCCATGGGCAGGGTTTTATTCGGCATGCCGTGGCCTGCGGGAAATCCGGTCACAACAGGAAACAGACTGCTGCCGAATATATCGGTAAAAATCCGGTCAATTTCCCAGCAGGACCCGCACCTGGTAAAACTGCCTGCGGCAAGACCTGCAAGACTGTTAAAGCATCCTGCCATATGCATGTGGATAAGCATCCGGTCGATCCGGTAGGGTTTTTCCCCGATGTCTTCCAGAAACAGAATCTTTCCGGTCAAATCCGGAAAATAAGGCGTTGCCAGCAGGTGGCACAGTGTGGAAAGATTTCCACCCAAAACCCTGCCGGCTGCCTTGCCCGGCCGGATGACCCGGCCTTTTACTGCTTTGATTTCAGCAATACCTTTCCCTGAAAGACTATGAACAACGCTTTCTATTGTAGGACTATCCGCGCGTGCAAGGGAGGCAACCATGGGCCCGTGGAAAGTTATCATGCGGCATTTATGATAAAGAGCAGCCAGCAGAGCCGTGATATCGCTGCAGCCCACAAAGATTTTGGGATGCTTTTCAATTCTTTCATAATCAAGGGCATCGAGCAGCCGCATTGACCCATAACCGCCGCGGACACACCAGACAGCCTGAATATCAGGGGCGTCAAAAAAGTCCTGAAGCTCCCGGGCCCGCTGCTGGCATGTTCCTGCAAAATAGCCTGTTTTCAAAAATATGCGCTCGGAGAAAACCGGTTCAAACCCCATCTGCTTTATCACCTCTATGCCCTGAAAAAACAGATCGCGGTCAAAGGGGCTGGCCGGGGCCGCAATTCCAATGCGCCCGCCGGGCAGAATGGCAGCAGGATATCTGATGCCTGAATTATCCAGGCAATGGGTCATTTCAAAATTCCTGGACAGGATGAAAAATCATCGGCAAACTTTATGCAGAATCCGGCAAATGAGCCAGAGCCGCCCGAATAAAAGCAGAAAACAGGGGATGGGCCGCCATGGGCCTGGACTTGAATTCCGGGTGGAACTGACAGCCGAGAAACCATGGATGATCGCTTATTTCAACTATTTCCACAAGATCCCCCCTGGGAGAAAACCCGCTGAATACCAGTCCGTGCTCTTCAAGTTGCTGTTTGTAATCCATGTTAAATTCATAACGATGCCGGTGACGCTCTGAAATCTCTTCGGTGTTATAAGCTTCAAAGGCCGTGGTATCCCTTATCAGGCGGCATGGATATGCACCAAGGCGCATTGTTCCGCCCTTTTCAGAATTCATGTCCCTTTGCTGCACGCTCTGGGTTCGCTCATCAAACCACTCCTTCATCAGATAAATCACCGGAGAGGCCGTGGCGGGATCGAATTCCGAGCTGTGTGCACCGCCAAGACCTGCCACGCTGCGGGAAAACTCAATGACTGCCAGCTGCATTCCAAGACAAATGCCGAAAAACGGAATTTTATTCTCACGCGCATACCCGATGGAGCAGATCTTTCCTTCCACTCCCCGGGACCCGAAACCTCCGGGTACAAGTATTCCCTGCGTCCCTGCCAGGACACGGGCACAGTTTTCAGCCGTCAATGTGCCTGAATCCACAAATTGAAGCTCAACTCTGGCGTCATTATGAATGCCGCCGTGATAAAGCGCTTCGTTGAGACTTTTATAGGATTCCGTCAGATCCGTATATTTGCCCACAACCGCAATGGACACGCTTTTTGACGGAGACTTGTAGCGTTCCACCATCTTTTCCCACTGCTCAAGATGAGGTGCGCGGGTCCAGATATTTAACAACTCCAGAATCTTGGCATCCAGACCCTCCCTGTTAAACACAAGTGGACACTCATAGATACAGTCCACATCCTTGGCGGTCACTACCGCATCCTGGCTGACATTGCAAAACAGGGCGATCTTTGCCTTCATCTCAGGCGGCAGGTAGCGGTCGGTGCGGCACATGAGAATATCGGGCTGGATACCGATGCTTCTGAGTTCCTTGACACTGTGCTGGGTCGGTTTTGTCTTGAGCTCACCTGCAGCCGCAATATAAGGAATAAAGGTCAGATGGATGTAAAGAACGTTGTCCTTGCCCGCATCAAACTTAAACTGTCGGATGGCTTCGAGAAAAGGAAGACTTTCAATATCACCGATAGTTCCGCCGATCTCAACGATGACAACATCGGCACCCTTGGCTGCCTGCCTGATGCTGGCCTTGATTTCGTCTGTAATATGAGGAATCACCTGAACGGTGCCCCCCAGGTAATCTCCCCGTCGTTCCTTGTTTATTACCGAATGGTAAATCTTGCCGGTGGTAAAATTATTATCCCTTCCCAGCCGGACATTTGCAAAACGTTCGTAATGCCCCAGGTCCAGGTCGGTTTCGGCCCCGTCATCGGTGACAAACACTTCCCCGTGCTGGAAAGGATTCATGGTTCCTGGATCCACGTTGATGTATGGATCCAGTTTTACAAGAGAAATACTCAGGCCGCGGCTTTCAAGCAAAGCCCCGATGGATGCCGAAGCAAGCCCCTTGCCCAGGGAAGAAAGCACCCCGCCGGTAACGAAAATAAATTTGGATTTGCCTTCCATTGGTTACCTCGATGAAATATACATTTTCATTGTGTTGGCGATTCATAAATACGTTTGAATTCCTCGATCTGCCGGCGTACTTCCTCCGAAGCCCCGCTTGTGCCTGCAGGCTCATTTCCGGAAGGTGCATATTTCCCGGACACATCGGAGATATCAAAAAACGATTCCGGAACCGACGGATTGACATCCATGTTTTCAACTGCAATTGATCGTACCTGACGGCCGTTTTCATAAAACTCAATCCGGCCGGGATACCACGTGCGGTCAATGCCCTGCCAGTCCAGGTACCGGATTTCAAGTGCCGGCGGATCTTCGGGCAGGGCTCCCGGGGCCACTATCCAGCGGATTGGACGGAAAAAAGTCTTTTCAATCCATAACTGGGGCACAGATTCGTCAGGATACCGGGCGCCTGCCACATAGACAAGCTCCCTGTCAAACCGGCCCAGACTGGAGACTTTCATATCAATACCAAGCCGTTCAAGATGCCGGACCAACTGCGGCCGGGAGGAAAACAGGAACAGATCCTTATAGCAGGCATGCCACTGGGCAGTTTCTGACAGCACGGCACCGTCAATGACCGTAATCGAAGATGATCCGGAAGAGATATGTATCTGCTGGAATTCCGGCGTGTCAATATCAGATCTGTAGGCACCGGGCCGCCTGAAATAAACTTTCTGAGCAAAGCTTTTTGGTTCTGTTTCCTTTAAATCCGTATCCTCGGGTTTGAGGATTCCTTGATTTTCCTGCCTGTCATCTTCTTTTGCCGGATATACCAGAAGCTTCTGGTCAACCTTCATTCTCTCGGGCAGATTCAGATTTCCAAGCATCTGCTCGATCACAAACGGCGCCGGCAGCACATACCCGACAGCGGAAACCCGGAGGGCCGCCACCAGTGAGAATGCTAAAATGAAAACCACAAAGGATCGAGTCATTATAAATTACACCAGAAACGGATTTTGGGCCATGCGCGCCGTCTGTCCGAGCTCTTCTTCGATGCGCAGCAATTGGTTGTATTTGGCAACCCGGTCGCTTCTCGACATTGAGCCTGTTTTGATCTGTCCGCCTGCCACTGCAACAACCAGATCTGCTATAAAATGATCTTCTGTTTCACCTGAACGATGGGAAATCACCGTAGTATATCCGGCAAGTCTTGCCATATCAATGGCTTCAAGGGTTTCAGACACGGTTCCGATCTGATTGAGCTTAATCAGGATGGAATTGCAGATGCCCTGTTCAATACCCTTTGCAAAAATGGCCGGGTTTGTTACAAAAACATCATCCCCCACAAGCTGAACCCTTCGTCCCAGTTTGTCTGTCATTATTGCCCAGTTATCCCAGTCCTGCTCGGCAAGGCCGTCTTCAATGGAAAAAATCGGATAACGGTCAATCAGGTCAGCATAATAATCTATCATTTCAGATGCCGAAAGACTCCGGTTCTCGGATTCAAGCACATAGGCCCCGTCTTTGTAAAACTCTGTTGCCGCTGCATCCAGGGCCAGGCCGATGTCCTTTCCCGGCCGGTATCCGGCAGCTTCAATGGCTTTGATAATAATTTGAAGAGCAGCCTCGTTGGACTCCAGGTTCGGGGCAAATCCGCCTTCATCCCCCACAGCCGTAACCATGCCCTGCTTTTTAAGCAGCCCCTTGAGGCTGTGGAATGTTTCAGCGCCCATGCGCACCGCCTCGGAAACTGAAGCTGCCCCTACGGGAATAATCATGAATTCCTGGATATCGAGACTGTTGGCCGCATGGGCTCCGCCATTTAAGATATTCATCATGGGAAGGGGCATATAACGGGCATTTAATCCTCCCAGATACCTGTACAAAGGCATACCATAAGCATTGGCCCCGGCCCGGGCAGCGGCCATGGAGACTCCCAGAATAGCATTGGCACCCAGGCCGGACTTGTTTTCCGTGCCGTCAAGTTCTATCAGGGCCGCATCCAGGCGGTGCTGGTCTGCGGCATCCATGCCCAGAACTGCAGGAGCAATGCGGGTGTTAACATTTTCCACTGCCTGAATGACCCCCTTGCCGTTGTAGCGGCCTGTATCATTGTCACGCAGTTCAAGGGCTTCCCGGGATCCGGTTGAAGCCCCGGACGGCACTGCAGCCCTACCTGCGGCCCCGCTTTCAAGCTCTACATCCACCTCGACGGTCGGGTTGCCCCGGGAATCAAGAATCTCTCTTGCACGTACATCAATGATTGCTGTCATGGAATCCTCCAGGCTTTTTTCACATCACATAACCCAAAGCCCCCGAACCGGTTCATTACGCATGGAAACAGCCCTGTCAGGGTTTTGGTGCGGCTCAGTGATGTGTTGTATTTACGTATGAAATGCGATTTGGTTGGTTTGGCCTAATCGCCCTTGACTCAGATGACAGGAATGATACGATTTGAAAGGTGTCGTGTCAAGCACTTGAGCCTTGCTGCATTGCAGATATGAAACAATTTTAAGTTAAAACAGGCTATTGAAATAAAAACACACCGGAAAACACGTCATGAATGTCAACAGTCCATACAAGGAAGCCCATTTGATGGTGGCGGCCGTTCGCATCCTGGAATACCGGCATCAAAGTCCGCCTAACCTTGAGCAGGCCGCCGGCATGCTGTGTGTTTCCATTGAGGAAGCAGGCCGTTTGTGCCGAAAACTCGTGTCTATGGGTATCATTGAAACTTTGGAAAAGTCCGATGAAATCCGTTTATTTATAGGCAATCACCGCCTGATAGAACAGATTCCCGACAAGGCTGAAAAAAATCAGCTTTCCGCCGAACTCGAAAAATTCCGCCGGCAAAAAAAGGCTGAACGCAAAACAATAGATGAATTGCGCAGCCGGCAGGAAGCAAAACGTAAAAAGATAAACGAGCAAATCCAGCACCAGCTAAAAAGCCAAATGTCAAAGGATAATAAATCCTGATGGAATGGTACAAAGTCGGTCTTCAGGTGGCGCCGTAAAAAGTTCAAGATCAAGGCTTGCGCAATTTTGAAGAATGCAGCGTACTTAGCCGTACGTGAAATTCTGAAAATTTGCGCGTAACGCAGATATTGAACTTTTTACGGCGCCATCAATCCTGATTATTTCAGGGACTCGGCCACCTCGGAGATAAACCGGCTGGCCGGGCTGTATTGTCCCTTGCGGTAGTTGGCGGTGGTCAGGTATAAACGTTTTTCCGCCCTGGTCATGGCCACATACATAAGCCTCCGCTCTTCTTGAATCTGTGCCTCTGATTCCCTGGATTTCCAGTGAGGCAGCAGGTTTTCATCGCATCCAACCACAAATACGGCATGAAACTCCAGTCCCTTGCTGGCATGTATGGTGGCAAGATTGACCCCTGATTCTTCAGTGTCATTATCCTCCCTGTCCTCCCGGATAAGGGCTGCTTCCTCAAGGTAATCAAGAATGGTGTCATAAGCAGAAGCTGCATAGATTAGCTGCTCGATATTTTCCATGCGCATGGTGAACTCTTCAGCAGTCTTGGCCTGCTGGTTGAGATACTCCTCATAGTCAACCCTGTCCATGACCTCTGAGATGGCCGCCCCCGGAGCCTTGGGCTCTATGTCTTTTAACAGCTTAAGAAGGGAGGTAAGACCAGCATGGATTTTTGACGACATAATTTTTTCAGCAACAGCACAGGAGACGGCATCAATAAGGCTGCCGCCCGCAGGGCGGCAGGCGTTTAGCTTTTCAACCATTTTAGGGCCGACTCCCCGTTTGGGTATATTTAACACCCGCTCAAAGGCCGCGTCATCTTTTGGAAAGACTGCTGCGGTCAAATAGCAGTTGATGTCCAGGATTTCCTTTCTTTCAAAAAAGCCCCTGTCTCCCAGCATGCGATAGGCAATCCCGCCGAAACGCAGGGCCTGTTCAAAGGGCAGAGAGCAGAATTTGGTACGGTAAAGCACGGCCATCTTGTCATATGAAATCCCGGATCGATGAAGCGTTACAATCTTGTCTGCCACCCAGCCGGCTTCCTCCTCATCGCTGAAAAACTCGTGGATTTCAACTGATCCGCCCTTTTGCCCGGAGAAACAGGATTTGTCCATCCTGTCACGGTTATAACGAATCAGGCCGTTGGCAGTCTTTACTATCTCATCGGCTGACCGGTAGTTTTGCTCAAGACGAAAAATACTGGCATTTTTATAGGTACGGTCAAATCCCAGGAAATGGTCCACATTGCTGCCACGAAATCCGTATATGGCCTGCCAGTCATCGCCCACGCAAAAAAGATTCCCGCTTCCGAGAAGCAACCGGGTTAATTCCGCCTGAAGATTGTTGGTATCCTGGTATTCATCCACCAGTATATAGGAAAAATAGGCCTGGTAATCCTGCCGCACCCCCTCATGATCCCTGAGCAGATCCCTTGCCTTGACAAGAATATTATCAAAATCTACCGCATTTCTTGCCTTTAGCTCTTCTTCATAGGCAGTGTATATGTCCCTTAGCCTAAACGGACCAATGCGGGGATTGGCTTCCATATATACATCAGGATTGCCGGAATTCTTGGCGCTTGAGATTGCTGCACGTACTGTGTAAAAATTTTTCCGGTCCATATCAAAGCGTATCATCAGGTCTTTTATCAGCTTCTGCTGCTGGTAATCGGAATAAATCTGCAGCGGCGGCTCATATCCCAGCAGCCGGCAGTGCTCACGCAATATCCTGAAACAGGCGGAATGGTAGGTTCGAACCCAGGGGAAGCGCTCCATGGAAAGGCCGGTAATTGCCGTAAGGCGCCGTTTCATTTCATCGGCAGCCTTAT
>JAABTZ010000448.1 GCA_011389605.1 Desulfobacteraceae bacterium | reverse complement strand
TTTTCTTTTGACTTTAAAATATGATGGCACCGTAAAAAGTCCAATATCTGCGTTACGCGCGATTTCTCAGAATTTCACGTACGGCTAAGTACGCTGCATTCTTCGAAATCGCGCGTAACGCAGATATTGGACTTTCTACGAAGCCGTCAATAATACGGGGCCAGTTTTTTTGAGGATATCCAGCTTCGAGAATGCCTCCGACATATGTTCCTTTTCCCTGCCAAATTCAATAATTTCTGCAACGTATTCTGCCCATATCCCCAGCGCCTTAAAAAATCAGATTCTCCCCGTCTCATGAGTGCAAGCCGCGGCCGGTCAAAAAACCGGATATAGACACTGCTGCGGCCAGCCAATGCTTTTTTGCTGGATCTACAGGTATTAAAAGGATTTGGCATCTGCCAGAATTGCCTTTTCGACAGTCTCTCGGGCATATCCTTTAATGGGAGGCGCTTGTGGCTTGATGATGCTATGTTTTGTGCTTACATTAAAGCAGACAGAAGAAAAGGATGGGTAAACCAGGAAACACAAAGGAGCATGCGGTTATGAACAAGCAAAAACAAATGAAAATTCTTATGGATCGGGAAAAACTCAGCTCCACTCCCACATGTCCGGCCTGCGGAAAGAACTTTAGCCTGGGGGAAATCGTTGTGCCGGCATGCGGAGAGTGGGGAACTGCCCCGAAACTGGTTCATGAAGAAGATGCGATATTTGACGAATCTTCCGGCCGGTTTATTGAGCGAAAATGCTATGAGGGGAATCTGAGGTAACAAGTGAAACCCAATAAGATGCGTTACGCGCAATTTCTGAAGGATTCCACGTACAGCTAAGTATTCTGGACTCTTTGAAATTGCGCAAGCCTTGATCTTGAATCTTCATAAAGCCATCTTATTTGTATTTGTCAAGGATAAAGATTTGACTCCATTTAAAACGGAAGCTGCCAGCCTGTATGAGCCCGGTTCTGCCCGTGATGCCTGCGGAGTTGGATTTGTATGCCGTTTAAACAATACCCCCTCCCACGATGTCGTGGAGCAGGGGCTGCAGGTTCTTTTGAATTTGTCACATCGGGGAGCTGCTGCCTGTGATGAGTACACCGGAGATGGCGCCGGCATTATGCTTCAAATGCCGGATCAGTTTCTGCGCATGGCATGCAGACAAGAGGGCATTGAACTGCCGGGCCCGGGCTGGTATGGAGCCGGCCTGGTTTTTCTTCCGCATGGTTCCAGGCAGGGCAAGATCTGCATGCAGAAACTTGAGGCTGCAGCCCGCAAAGAGGGTCAAAAGGTGCTTGGATGGCGCAAAGTGCCAGTGGTCAGCGATGTATTGGGGCCCCTTTCACGCCATGTGGAGCCTGAAATCCGTCAGGTCTTTATCAGCCGGGACAAAACCATCGGAAGCCGGGGGCATTTTGAAAGGATTCTTTATCTGATCCGACGCACTGCCGAAAAGGCGGCAGCCGGAACCGGCCGCCCCGGACAAGGCGTTTTCCACATTCCCAGCCTTTCCTGCCGCACCCTTGTTTACAAGGGCATGTTTGTGGCCCGGCAGCTCCGGGATTATTTTCCCGATCTGCTCGATTCGGCCATGGAAAGCGCCATGGCCATGGTTCACCAGAGATACAGTACAAACACCCTGCCGTCATGGTCCCTGGCCCATCCGTTCCGATTTGTTGCCCACAACGGGGAGATCAACTCCCTGCGCGGCAATATCAACTGGATCAGATCCCGGCAGGCGCATTTTTCCTCCGGGTATTTCGGCAGCAGGCTTGAAGAACTGCTGCCGGTCATTGAATCCGGCCTCAGTGATTCGGCCTGCCTTGACAGCCTTGTGGAACTGCTTTATCACACCGGCCGCAGTCTGCCCCATTGCATCATGATGCTGATTCCCGAGCCCTGGCAGCAGCATGAGACAATGTCTGAGCAAAAGCGGGCATTTTATGAATATCATGCCTGCCTTATGGAACCATGGGACGGTCCGGCGGCGGCTGTCTTCAGTGACGGGCGCGTTGCGGGGGCGGTTTTGGACCGAAACGGCCTGCGCCCTTGCCGCTATACCATAACCTGCGACGGTCTTGTGGTCATGGCCTCGGAATCCGGGGCCCTGGCCGTGGAACCCGGGCAGGTAAAGCAAAAGGGCCGCGTTGAGCCCGGCCGGATGTTTCTGGTGGATCTGGAAGCCGGCCGTATCGTTGATGACCAGGAGATCAAGGCAGAACTTTGCACGGCCAGACCCTACCGGAGATGGCTCAATGACAATCTGGTAACCCTGGACACGCTGGCTCAAACCTCCGGGCCCGGAAAGCCCGAAACCGATGAGGTCACAGGGCTTGCCCCATTGCAGCGGCTGCTTTTGTTCGGCTACACCCTCGAAGACCTCCAGGTGATTCTGCTGCCCATGGCCGCAGACGGCAAGGAGGCCGTGGGTTCCATGGAGACGATATCCCGCCGGCAGTACTTTCCGCAAAACCCCGGCTTGTCTATGATTATTTCAAACAGCTCTTTGCCCAGGTGACAAACCCGCCTCTGGATGCCATTCGCGAATCCCTGGTGACTTCCCTGGATGTTTATCTCGGGGCCCAGGGCAATCTGCTCGGGGATTCACCTGCAAACTGCCGCCAGCTAAGGCTCCAAAGCCCTGTTCTTTCCGGGGCTCAGATGGCCCTGGTGCGCGGCGCGGATCTTTGCGGCATCCGTTCGGCCACCCTTGAGATGACCTGTTTGCCCAAGGCTGGCGGCCCCGGGCTGGAAGAGGGCTTGAATACGCTTTGCCGCAAGGCCGCCCGGGCGGTTGACGGCGGGGCCACGATCCTGATTTTGTCGGATCGCGGTGCGGGCCCCGGCAAGGCCCCGATACCCGCACTTCTGGCCACGGCCTGCGTTCATCATTTTCTTATCCGTGAAGGCCTGCGCACCCGCTGCGGCCTTGTGGTGGAAAGCGCGGAACCCCGGGAGGTT
>JAABTZ010000447.1 GCA_011389605.1 Desulfobacteraceae bacterium | reverse complement strand
TTGCATGTATCGTTTTTTAGCTCAAGTATTGCGTAAGGTAAACAATAATATCGCCTTTGGAAATATACAAGGCTTTCCATAGATTTTTAGCCGTACGTGAAATTCTTCAGAAATCGCGCGTAACGCAGATATTGGACTTTTTACAAGAGCTTCATTATTATTGATGCACTCCTAAAAAGTCGATTTCAGACGGCTTTGTAAAAAGTTCAAGATCAAGGCTTGCGCGATTTTGAAGAATGCAGCGTACTTGGCCGTACGTGAAATTCTGAAAAATCGCGCGTAACGCAGATATTGGACTTTTTACAAAGCCGTCATTATTATCTTGATGAAAAATGTTTGGCTGTATTGACAATGTCGTATAATCTGTATTAATGGGTAGTCTCTGGTTATTTCAATGAGAGATCAAAAATATGTATCACAAAGGATCACCCGTGATGGGACATGTTCACTCATATGAGCGGCAGCAGTTTGAAAAGCTGTTTCGCCAGGAAAAGATCGACCGGCTTGAGGAAAGGCTTCATCTTCTTGATATCTTTTTACAGATCGAAGAGCATGTAACTGCAGGCAGCCTTCAAGAAGAGATCCGCAAGCAGGGCATGGAGTTTACAGAGGAGTTTGTTGAAGACACCCTTGAGCTATTGTGCCGTTTCGGTTTTGCACAGAAAAACAGGTTTCAAAATGGTGAAGTGCACTATGAACATCACCACCTGGGCCAGCATCATGATCATATGATTTGCACCAAGTGCAACCGGATCATTGAGTTTGAAAACCAGCAGCTTGAATCCATGCAGCAGGAGATAGCTCTTTGCTACGGGTTTCACCTGCTGCAGCACCGGATGGACATGTACGGCATTTGCGCAGACTGTCTCAGGCAACGAACTCATCAAATGCCGCTTTACGCAGCCAAACCAGGAGAACGTGTTGTGATCCGGGAGCTTGTCGGGGGCAGCAGTTCCAGGCTGCGATTGATGAGCATGGGCTTGCGGGTGGATGACCCTGTGGAGATTATCACCAATTACGGCCGGGGCCAGGTAGTGGTGGCCGCGGGCGATCAGCGATACGTTATCGGCCGTGGGCTTGCCGGTAAAATTATTGTGGAGCCGGCTTCCGTTCGGCGGTCAGGGCGCGGGGTGGAGACAGTCCCCTGATTATAAATCCTGTTTTACGATTTGAAGAATTGATGGAACCGTAAAAAGTCCAATATCTGCGTTACGCGCGATTTTTCAGAATTTCACGTACGGCTAAGTACTCTGCATTCTTCAAAATCGCCCAAGCTTTGATCTTGAACTTTTTACAAAGCCGTCTAAAAGCGACTTTTTACGAGTGCATCAATGTTGCGCAAAGGAGAAAATGCGGCATGCGGTTAAGCGATATGAAAGAAGGCCAGTCGGGCCGCATTGTTTCAGTGGGCGGGGCCCTGCGCCTCAGGCGTAGGATTCTGGAGATGGGCCTGACAAAGGGGTCGGAATTCTACATTGAAAAATACGCGCCTTTGCGTGATCCCCTGGAGCTTACAACCAGAGGCATGCACGTGTCTTTGAGAGTCAAGGAGGCCATGGCCATAACCGTGGAAACCAAAGAGGACTCTCATGGCTGAAAAAACCATCCGTATCGCCCTTACCGGCAATCCCAATTCCGGCAAAACCACCATATTCAACCATCTTACCGGCACCCGTCAGAAGGTGGGAAACTGGCCGGGCGTAACCGTTGAAAAAAAAGAGGGCGATATTGAGAAATTCGGATTTCATCTCAAGATTATCGACCTGCCCGGCACTTACAGCCTCACGCCCTTTTCCATCGAAGAAATCGTGGCCCGCAATTATATCCTTGATCAACAGCCCGACGTTGTAATCGACATCATTGATGCCTCCAATCTGGAGCGCAGCCTTTATCTGGCCAACCAGTTGCGGGAATTGAACTGCAAGGTGATTTTTGCTTTAAACATGGCAGATCTTGCCCGCTCCAGGGGTTATAAGATAGACGGGACCAAGCTTTCTGAACTGCTTGGAGTGCCCGTGGTTTTTACGGTCGGTAACAAGAATCAGGGGCTCGATGACTTGATTAAAACAGCTGTTGAGGCGGCAGGCTCGGCTACATGTATACCTGAGTCGCGAAAAGTTCGCTACAGCAAGGATATTGAAAAGGCCATCGCGGGGCTGCGAACTGTCATTGATGAGAAAACAGGTGTTGATTTTCCTTATGACCGGAGATGGACAGCTGTAAAGCTGCTGGAAGACGATACAATTATCCGGCAGCGGCTTGATAAGCTGCTGGGAGGCGAAAGCCGGGAACTGCTCGACACCGCTGAGCGCCTGCGGGGGTGGCTGGCTGACCTTTTTCATGAAGAGCCCGAGATAGTTCTTACCGATGAACGCTACGGATTTATCGCAGGAATTATCAAGGAGGTTATGACCACATCCACCCGCCGGCGGGTGGATATCTCCAGGAATATAGACCTGGTGCTCACCAACCGGTTTCTGGGATTTCCCATTTTTATATTCCTTATCTGGGCCATGTTCCAGCTCACCTTTACCCTGGGTGCTTATCCCATGGAGTGGCTGGAGATGATTATAGCTGCACTTTCCAGGGGCATTGATGCCCAGCTTGCCCCGGGAATTTTGAAGGATTTTCTGCTCGACGGAGTGATTGCCGGGGTTGGAAGCGTTCTGGTGTTTTTGCCCAATATTTTGCTTTTGTTTTTCTGCATCGCTCTTTTTGAAGACACCGGATACATGGCCAGGGCTGCTTTTTTAATGGACAGGATAATGCATCTAATCGGGCTTCATGGAAAATCTTTTATTCCCATGCTTATGGGCTTTGGGTGCAATGTGCCGGCGATTATGGCAGCACGCTCTCTAGAAAGTCCCAAGGACCGGATTTTGACGGTCATGATCACCCCGTTTATGTCCTTCTCTGCCAGGCTGCCGGTTTACATCGTGCTTGCGGGAACTTTT
>JAABTZ010000446.1 GCA_011389605.1 Desulfobacteraceae bacterium | reverse complement strand
ACGCTGCATTCTTCAAAATCGCGCAAGCCTTGATCTTGAACTTTTTACGGCCCCATCTGAAATCAGACTTTTTACGAAAGCATCAGTTTCTAGACGGTTTACAAAATTGTCAAACTTTAAACCCTTAATGTTAAACTAAAAACTCTATGAAAGCATTGCTGGCATTAGAAGACGGGCGGGCATTTGAGTGCCGCAGCTTCACGGGTCCGGGCGAGGCCCCTGGTGAAGTGGTGTTTAACACCGGCATGACCGGCTACCAGGAGATATTAACCGATCCGTCCTACCGGGGTCAGCTGGTGACCATGACCTATCCCCTGGTGGGCAACTACGGGGTTAATCTTGATGACATCGAGTCCGACCGTATCCAGGTGGCGGCATTCCTGGTGAGCGAGTATCAGGAAAATTACAGCAATTTCAGGGCTTCGGGCAGCCTTGCCGATTATTTGAAAGCCCACGGTGTAATGGGTGTTGACGAACTCGACACCAGGGCCCTGACCCGTCGTATCCGGCAGGCCGGGGCCATGCGGGCCATTGCTTCCACCATCGACCTGGACCCGCAATCCCTGTCGGCCCGGGCCGCAAAAATCCCGCCCATGGTGGGTCAGGACCTGGTGCGGCACGTGGCCACCAAAAGACCGTATTTCTGGAAGAACAACCGCCCCCAGGCCCATGTAACCGGTCCTCTGGACGAAAAAGTGTGGGGTGAACAGAATTCAGCCCTTCGCGTGGCGGCCCTTGACTACGGGGTCAAGTACAATATTTTGCGCTGCCTTGAAAATGCCGGATGCCAGGTCCTGGTGCTGCCGGCAGACACCACGGCCGATGAAATAAAACAGCTCAAGCCGCATGGTGTGTTTTTGTCCAACGGGCCCGGTGATCCCGAACCTCTTTCCTATGCCGTAAAAACAGCCAGGGATCTGATCGGGTATAAACCCATTTTCGGCATCTGCCTGGGAATCCAGCTGCTGGGGCAGGCCTTGGGGGCAAAGACATTTAAGCTCAAGTTCGGTCACCACGGGGTCAATCAGCCGGTGCAGCAGCTGGCCACGGGTAAAGTGGAGATCACCTCCCAGAACCACGGGTTTGCGGTTGATCCCGACACTTTGGACTCATCGGCTGTTGAAATTACACACATCAATTTAAATGACCAGACCCTGGAAGGTTTTCGGCACCGGAATTACCCTCTTTTTACGGTCCAGTATCATCCAGAGGCCGCACCGGGCCCCCATGACGCCGGTTATTTGTTTGATGAATTTGTGAGTATGATGAAAGATTGCCAATAACCCGTATCCGCACACGGATTTTTTATGCCGAAACGCACCGACATCCACAAGATCATGATAATCGGAGCAGGACCAATTATCATCAGCCAGGCCTGCGAGTTTGACTATTCCGGCACCCAGGCGTGCAAGGCCTTAAAAGAAGAAGGCTACGAGGTGATTCTGGTCAACTCCAATCCGGCCACCATCATGACTGATCCGGAAACCGCAGACCGAACTTACGTTGAGCCCATAACCCCTAAAACTGTGGAAATGATCATTGCAAAGGAACGGCCGGATGCCATTTTACCAACCCTTGGCGGCCAGACGGGATTAAACACCGCCGTTGCCGTGGCAGAAGCCGGCATTCTGGAAAAATACGGGGTGGAGATGATCGGTGCCCGGCTGGATGCCATACACAAGGCAGAAGACCGGGACCGGTTCTGCCGGGCCATGGAAAAAATCAACCTGCGGATTCCAAAAAGCGGCATTGCAACTGACATGGAAGCCGCCCGTGGCTTTGCCGCAGATATCGGTTATCCCGTGATTATACGTCCCGCCTTTACCCTGGGGGGAACTGGAGGCGGGGTGGCATACAACCCTGATGATCTGGAAAACATCGCTTCTGCCGGCCTGGACGCCAGCATGATCCACCAGGTAATGATCGAGGAATCAGTGCTGGGCTGGAAGGAATATGAGCTTGAGGTCATGCGGGACAAAAATGATAATGTGGTCATTGTCTGCTCCATTGAAAACGTGGATCCCATGGGTGTTCACACAGGAGACAGCATTACCGTGGCCCCGGCCCAGACTCTTAGCGACGTGGAATACCAGGCCATGCGGGATGCCTCCATTGCAATCCTTCGCGAGATCGGGGTGGATACAGGCGGTTCCAATGTCCAGTTTGCGGTCAATCCCAGTGACGGCGAGCTGATCGTGGTAGAGATGAACCCCCGGGTGTCGCGCTCATCGGCTCTGGCATCCAAGGCCACCGGTTTTCCCATAGCCAAGATCGCCGCCAAGCTGGCCGTGGGCTACACCCTGGATGAAATCACAAATGATATCACGGGCAAAACCGTGGCCTCATTTGAGCCGGCCTTAGACTACTGCGTGGTGAAAATTCCCCGCTGGACCTTTGAAAAATTTCCCGAAGCAAAAGATGTGCTGACCACCTCAATGCGCTCGGTGGGCGAGACCATGGCAATCGGCCGCAATTTCAGGGAAGCCATGCAAAAGGGCCTGCGTTCCCTTGAGATCGGCAGGTTCGGGTTCGGCGCAGACGGCAAAGACGAGGAAAGTCCGGACAACGTCGAACTTTCAACGGCTGATATAGAGCAGATGCTTGCCAGGCCCAACAGCCGGCGGATTTTTTATCTGCACCGGGCCCTGGCAGCTGGCATGTCCGTTGAAAGTGTTTATGAACTCACAGGTATTGATCCATGGTTTCTGCATCAGTTTGCCCGGATGGTGGACACTGAAAAGCAGATGATTGCTGCAGGCGAAAAAATCGGGCCGGATCTGCTCAAAAAAGCCAAAAAAGACGGGTTTTCCGATTTCCAGATTGGCCATCTCACCGGCCTGGGGGCAGCAGAGATCCGGCAGATGCGCAAGGCCGAAAATCTCCGGCCTGTTTACAAGCTGGTGGACACCTGTGCGGCCGAGTTTGAGGCTGCCACCCCCTATTACTACTCGACTTA
>JAABTZ010000445.1 GCA_011389605.1 Desulfobacteraceae bacterium | reverse complement strand
ACAAGGTAAGAGCTGCAAAGATTTTAAATGTTGGACGAGCCACCCTCTATCGCTTTATAAAGGAAAACCCCGAGGCTGTCCCGGAAAATCTTTAAGCGCCCTGGCTGATCGCGGCGCGAAAAAGGGGAGTCGGCTTTCGTATGGCACGGTGCCATCAAAGCTGCCAGGGCAGGGGGTCTCCAAGCCGTATACCTGCCAGATCAATATCCACATCATAGACAACAATTTCCACACCGTTTTCGTGTGCCTTGCGAAGTTCAGTGCCGTAGGCCGGATCGATTTCATCTGCTGGCATAAATTTTTTTGCATCCATGCGCTGGACAAGAAAAAACATCACGCACCTGCTGCCCTGGGTGACCTGCCGCTGGAGCTCAATAAGGTGGTTTCTGCCCCTTTCTGTTTTTGCATCAGGGAAAAATCCTGTCTGGCTTTCCACCAGAGTGCAGTTTTTTATTTCAACCCAGCAGTATTGTGAGTCGCCGCTGCTTAGCATAAGATCAAAGCGGGTGTGATCCCCGGAGCGGACTTCGGCTCTTATCTGCTCATATCCTGCAAGCTCGGCAATGACACCTGCTTCTGCGCACCTGCGCACCAGCCTGTTTGGCACCAGGGTGTTGACCCCAACAAGGGAGCCGGGCATTTCAATAAGCTCCCAGGTATATTTGAGTTTTCTTTTGGGGTTGTCTGAAACCGATACATAAACAGGTCTTCCGGGCTGGCAGCAGCCTTTCATGCTCCCGGAATTGGGGCAGTGTGCGGTTATTGTTTCTCCTGAGTCCAGGCGGATGTCTGAAAGAAAACGCTTGTAGCGGCGCAAAAGACTGCCCCGGATCAGTTCCGGCCATTTAATGAAACATTTTTGTACCATGATACACTTCTGATATATGAAAGTTTGAAAAAAATAAAACAATATTGATGGCACCGTAAAAAGCTGCTTATCCCGCCCACGGCGGTATTTTTGCAGAAAGCAAATCAATAAGCTCCTTGGCTGATCGGCGGCACGGAAAAGGAGTTTCCTCGCTCCAGGAGCCTTTTGGAGCCTCAATTTCCGCTCGGAAACCCCCTTTTCCGTACCGCCGTCAGGGCAACGAAGTGCAATTTCGCCAAAGCGCAAAAAAATGATTTCCCTGGAAGTAGCCCCCCGGCCGAGGCCCGGGAGCGAGATATAACAGTAATTTTTTTTGAAGTTACTTAGAAGTCCAATATCTGCGTTACCGCGATTTCTGAAGAATTTCACGTACGGCTAAGTACGCTGCATTCTTTAAAATCGCGCAAGCCTTGATCTTGAATTTTTTCCAAAGCCGTCTAAAAGAGGCTTTTTACGAGTGCATCAATATTATGGCTTCGTTTATGGCATGAAATTTGAATATGCATGATCATGGTAAAAGCAGCTGCCATGAAAATCTATGCCAGCAGCAGATAAAACAATGCCGTTTAACAAATTATGGACTTCAGGTATTGAAACCAGCCGACGAAAATATTAAAAGAACACTCAGACTTGTCAAAGCCATGCTCGATCTTGCTGATGCAGGCGACGCCCAGCGTGAAGATGTTGGCTGCGGCGTGCTTTACGGAATTATAAGGGATGCCGGCTACAAGATCAGAAAACGGGCCGAAGCTGAAAAAGCCGCGCATATAAAAAAGGGCGACTGGCTGTAAAGGCCCGCGGGCCCGCTCTTCAATAAGGCTGCTTTAATGCGGCAATGGTTTGGACTGGCAAAAAATTACAGAGGCATTATTTTTGAAAATGCCGGCTTCTTGCAACTTTTAACAGGACGGAGGAAATGATGGCTGCATTTGATTTCAGCGCGGATGACGTTTTTAAACTGGCAGAGGAAATTGAGATAAACGGCGAGCAGTTTTACCGAAAAGCCGCTGAAGATGTTGATGACCCCAGGAACAAGGAAATGCTGCTGGCACTGGCAGAGATGGAAAAAGATCACAAACGGCTTTTTGAACAAATGCGAGCCGGCCTTAAAGGTGCGGAAAAATCCGAGACAGTCTTTGATCCCGAGGGAGAGGCGGAACAATATCTTAAGGCTCTGGCCGATATCCGGGTGTTTTTCGAAAAATCCATGGATACTTCTTCCATGGAGAAGATTTTAAAAGATGCCATACAGGCGGAAAAAGACTCCATTGTCCTCTACCTTGGAATGAAGGAACTGGTTCCTGAAAAATACGGTAAAAACCGTCTTGAAAAAATTATCAAGGAAGAAATGGGACATATTCGCCTGCTGAGCGGGGAATTGCAAAAAAACAAAAAATAGCCGCCTTGCCGGTATTCCCGGTAAAAGTGGCTGTACAAAAGGAGGTGACAGCCATGCCCAGTTGGAAATGCAGCAATTGCGGATACACTTTTGAGGCCGATGCGCCCCCGAAACAGTGCCCGTCATGCAAGGAGAAGTGCGAGTTTGTTGACAATTCGTGCTATACCCCGGATTGTGAGGACTCCGGTCGTGATGACCGTATCGGCTCCAAGCATTGATTTAACTCCATAAGGAGAGCAAAAAAACATGGCAAAGGCCCTGATAGTATATGCCACTCGCACCGGGGAGACTCAAAAAATCAGTGACCTGATTGCTGAAGGAATGCGGTTTTCCGGGATCGAGGTTGATGTGGTCGATGCAAAAACCATTTCTTCGGAAAAAAATCTGGCAGGCTATGACGTCTATGTGTTTGGATCGCCCACCTATCACGGTGATATGCTCCAGGCCATGAAGACATTTTTATTTCTGGCCGAAAAAGCCGGTCTTGGAGGCAAGGCCGGGGGAGCATTCGGCTCCTTTGGATGGAGCGGAGAGGCAGGGGAGCGTATTTTTGAAACCATGAAAAACATTTTTCAGATGGATATGGTCGATGCCCCCCTGTTGCTTAAAAAAAGCAGCCTTGGCGGGGGCATAAAGATGGCCCAGGATTATGGCCGCCAGCTGGGGGCCAAACTTAGATAACCTTATTTGATAATA
>JAABTZ010000444.1 GCA_011389605.1 Desulfobacteraceae bacterium | reverse complement strand
CGATTTTTAAAGCTGCTGCCCGCCCGCCTGGCCGATCGCAGAAAGACAGCTTTTGCCGATTTTGCCGACCCGCAGGCCGCCCTGGCAGCCGGGGCCGCCATCCGGGCCCGGGCCCTGGAAGATTTGCCCCGCCTTCTTCAAGTCTTTGAGAAAAATGCCACGGCCGCCGGCGCCCGCATTCATTGGGCCCAAAACGCGGCCGAAGCCAATGCCTGCATTGTTGAGCTTGCAAAAGACAACGGCATTTCATACGTTGCCAAGGGCAAATCAATGATAACAGAGGAACTCGGGTTAAACGAAGTCCTGGCTGAAAACGGCATACAGGCATGGGAGACAGATCTGGGCGAATTTATTGCTCAGCTGCTCGGCCGTCCCCCGTTTCATATCGTTGGGCCGGCCATAAATATTCCCGTGGAGCAGATCAGCGATGTTTTTCTGGAAAAAAAATTGATCAGCAGCCCGGAAAACGATCCTGTAAAACTGGGCATGGCTGCCAGAAGATTCTTGCGTCAAAAGTTCCGGGATCTGGAAATGGGAATTGTTGGCGTCAACATGGCAGTTGCGGAAACCGGAACCCTTATCAATGTTGAAAACGAGGGCAATATCCGCCTGAGCAAGTCATGTCCCCGCATTCAGGTGGCGGTCATGAGTCTGGAAAAAATGGTTGAGACCTTAGCCGATGCCCTTCATCTGCTGCGCCTTTTGTGCCGGAGCAGCACGGGCCAGGCCATAGGCGCCTATGTGTCAATGGATACAGGACCAAAAAGGGCAGGGGAAATCGATGGCCCGGAAGAACTTCACATCGTAATTTTAGACAACGGCCGTACCCGCATCTATGAGAATCCGGAAACCCGTGAGGTTCTTTGCTGCATCCGCTGCGGCACCTGCTTAAACTCCTGCCCGGTTTACGGCAAAATAGGCGGATACCCTTATGGCTGGGCCTATTCCGGACCAATGGGCCAGATCCTTACCCCTTTGCTGCTCGGCTTTGACCGGACCCGGGATCTGTTTGAATCCTGCTCCCTGTGCGGCAGGTGCCGGCAGGTATGCCCGGTGGGAATTGATCATCCCAAAATGATGCGCTATTATCGCCGGCAAAACATCAGGGGCAATTCTGTTTTCAAGGGCACGGGCGAAGGCTGGCAGCAAAGGGCGGCTTACCATGCCTATGCCCATGCAGCCTGCCATCCGCTATTGTGGAGGCTTTCAGGCAGCATAATGCGCCGGGCATTAAGCCGCAGGGAGTTCAACGGCAAGATTCAATCCGGCCCCGGAATTTTGTCAGGCTGGTTTGCCGGCCGGAACCTGCCGCCAGCTCCAGGTGCGGGTTTTAATCGCCAGTGGAACCGGATCAGAAATTCCGGGAGCCGAAAGCCTCCTGGGAAAAAGGATAGGTCATGAGCATTTCAGTGCGTGACCGGATACTGGATCAATTGCAAAGGGCCCCGGCCTGCAGCATGCCCGGTCGTCCTGCGGTGCCCATGCCCGAAGAAGCCGGCATGGATAAAGAGGGGAGGACCTCTGCGTTTTGCCAAAGATTTGCAGACCAGACCGGCATTGTTTACCAACTGGCTCCAAATGAAGATTTAAGTGAGCTGCTTTGTCGTATTTTTGCCGAGCATGAACTTTGCCGGGCCATTGCAAGCAGTGATGCCGTTCTTGCCCAAACATGCCTGGCCCGGGGGGCCGGCATTCCGGGCCTTGAAATCAGGAACCGGTCCGATTATTCAACGCGCCGGGCCTTTAAAAAGGCTGTATTCGATGATGCCGATGCCGGTATAACAGGAGCTGATTTCGGCATTGCCGAATCAGGAACCCTGGTGCTGGCTTTTGACAGCAACCATGCCAGGCTTATCTCTCTGGCGCCTAATGTTCACATTGTCCTGCTGCCCCAGGATCGAATTGTGGGCACTTATGAACAGGCCCTGGCCGGCCTTTGTGCACCCGGCAAAACTTACAGCCAGATCGCGCTGATTACCGGGCCGAGCATGACCGCCGATATCCAGGGAAAGCCCTTTAAAGGCATGCACGGTCCCAGAAAAATCATTGCCGTGCTTATTTGATCCTGAATTGAGCGTAACGCAGATATTGGACTTTTTACGAAGCCGTCAAACTTGAATCAGCTCCAGGAAATTTTCCAATGAAGTCCCTCAAACCCAGATCGTGGATTCACGATCCTCTCGGCTACCGGTGGGCAATTTTCGGGGTGCTCGGCATTCTTTATTTTCTGGCCTGCCTGCACAGGATTTCACCCACGGTTATCGCCCAGGATCTGGTTCTGGAGTTTGGCGCAGATGCAACGGCCCTGGGAGTAATGGCATCTGCGTATTTTTACCTGTATGCAGCAATTCAGCCTCCCGTCGGCATGCTTTCCGACACCCTGGGACCCAGGCTTGTGGTAACCGTCTTTGCGTTGATAGCCTGTGCCGGGGTGGTGTTGTTTGGCATGGCGCCAAACATGGGGATGGCAACTGCGGGCCGGGCTCTTGTGGGCATAGGCGTGGGTGGGGTATTTATTCCGGGCTTGAAGATTTTTTCCCGGTGGTTTAAAAACTCTGAGTTTGCAGGCATTACAGGGGTTTTTCTTGCTTTTGGCAATGCAGGCAACCTGTCTGCATCTCTTCCGCTCACCTGGCTGGTGTTGATGCTGGGCTGGCGAATGTCTTTTTATGCGATAGGTGTTATTACACTTTTAATGGCTGTTGTTGCGTGGATAATTTTGCGCGACAGGCCGGAGTATAAAGGATGGAGCCCGGTTGAACCGAATCCGGGCCTGACGGCTGACGACACCTTTGACATTCCAGCCGGCACCGGGGCCTTGAAGCGTTTGAAAATGGTTCTTGCAAAGCCGGGCTTCTGGATGGTGACTCTTTCCTATTTTTTCTTCGGGGGCCCGGCTCTAACATTTCAGGGCTTGTGGGCCGTGCCCTACCTGGTAGATGTCCAGGGCTGCAGCCGTATGACTGCGGGC
>JAABTZ010000443.1 GCA_011389605.1 Desulfobacteraceae bacterium | reverse complement strand
CTCCACGACTGTTCTGCCGGTAACCCAGGAAGTGGCAGAAGCTTTCATGGAAAAGTATCCGGATGTTAATATCTCCATATCCGGAGGCGGCTCGGGCAACGGCATAAAAGCCCTTATCGACGGCACCACCGATATCTGCCAGGCATCCCGCTTCATCAAGGACGAAGAGGTTAAAAGGGCGGTTGATAACGGGCACTACCCGGTTCCGTTCGGAGTGGCATTAGACAGCATCATCCCGGTGGTAAACCCGGACAACCCGGTAGACGACCTGAGCTTAGAAGAGCTTAGAGGCATCTATAACGGAGACATAACCAACTGGAAGGAAGTGGGAGGCCCTGACCGCAGAATCACCCTGGTTTCCAGGGATTCATCCTCGGGCACCTACGGGGTCTGGGGAGACATAATCCTTAAAGGCGACAGGGTAACACCCAGGGCCCAGACTGTTGCCTCCAACGGAGCAGCCGTGGAAACCATAAAAGGCAATCCGTATGCAATCGGCTACATAGGGATCGGCTACCTGGACAAAGGCCTTAAAAACGTCAAAATCGACGGGGTGGAGGGTACGCCCGAAACTACGGCATCAGGAGAATTTCCTGTCTCCCGTTATCTCTATTACTTCACCGACGGGTGGCCCTCGGGCACGGCGCTGAAATTTCTCAACTTCGCTCTGCATCCAGAAAAAGGCCAGCCGCTGGCAGAAAAAGTCGGATACGTGCCCCTGTATTAAAAAGATACACCTAAAATTGTTAAGATAAAAAGGGAGTGCAGCTCTAAGACTGCACTCCCTTGGTGTATAAACTACCCAATAAACCGTACAAAATGAAACAGGTAAAAAACATGGGCCTGCAGAGCTGGCAAAGGGAAAAACTTGTACACGGGTTTTTCCTTCTTGTGGGAGCAAGCGGGGTAATTATCCTGCTTTTGATCTTCCTCTTTCTTATAAGAGAGGGGCTGCCGATTTTCGAGGTGGTTTCGGTGGTGGATTTTATATTCGGAACCCAATGGTATCCCACCTATGATCCCGCTGACTACGGGATTTTCTCACTGATCGTCGGTTCCCTGTGCGTGGTGGGCATGTCTTCCCTGATTGCGATTCCAGTGGGCGTATGCACGGCAATCTACCTGGCGGAAATTGCACACCCCAGGACCCGCTCGATACTCAAACCGGTAATCGAACTCATCGAGGGGCTGCCCACGGTGGTCATCGGCTTTTTCGGAATGGTGGTCATGGCACCGTTTCTGCAAAACCTGCTGGATCTAAACACCGGACTTAATATCTTCAATGCCTCCATTATGCTGGCATTCATGGCAGTGCCCACCATAGCAAGCATATCAGAGGACGCCATATACAGTGTTCCCGGTCATGTAAAAGAAGGCTCCATGGCCCTGGGGGCCACCCATTGGGAAACCATTTCCCGGGTCATTATTCCCGCCTCTCTTGCGGGCATCTCCACCGCGGTTGTCCTGGGAATAGCAAGGGCCATAGGCGAGACCATGGTGGTGCTCATGGTTGCAGGCGGCGCAGCCATGATACCTGAATCCGTGTTTGACCCAGTGCGTCCAATGCCTGCAAGCATCGCGGCTGAAATGGGGGAGGCACCGTTTCAGAGCCATCATTATCATGCCTTGTTTGCCATAGGGCTGGTACTTTTTGTATTCACCTTTGTCTTCAACCTCATCGCTTCCTGGCTTTCGGAAAAACACAAGCAGGTGGGCGAGGCCAATTTATAATGACACCCGGAGAAAGCCGGAGGAATAATGAAACCGCTCTATAAGCGAAAATTCTCCCAGGGCCTGGCTTTTACCCTGTTCAGGGGTGCAAGCTATATCAATGTCCTTGTCCTGGCTGTATTTATCGGTTTTATCGCAATAAACGGCATCAGCGCCATAAGCTGGGAATTTCTGACCCAGATGCCCAGAGAATCAATGACCGAAGGGGGCATTCTTCCCTGCATAATCGGAACGATATACATCAGCCTGGGGGCCATTCTGGTGGCCTTCCCGCTGGGGGTGGGCACCGCAATATATCTAAACGAGTTTGCAGGCGAAGGCAGGTGGACCCGGATTCTGCGCATGGGTATTATCAACCTTGCAGGGGTCCCTTCCGTGGTTTACGGTCTTTTCGGTCTGGGATTTTTCGTTATCCTGCTGGGCATGGGAGTCAGTCTGCTTGCAGGGGCGCTGACCCTGGGGGTATTTATTCTCCCCCTGATCATCGGTTCCGCAGAAGAATCCCTTCGAAGTATCCCCCAGTCCTACAGGGAGGCCTCTCTGGCCCTGGGCGCCACAAAATGGCAGACCATATACAAAATGGTCCTGCCCGCGGCTCTTCCGGGCATGCTTACGGGATTCATACTGGGTGTCAGCAGGGCGGCAGGTGAGACCGCTCCTATCATGTTTACTGCTGCTGTTTATTACACGGGCAAACTGCCGTCATCCATTTTTGATGAAATCATGGTCATGCCTTATCATATATACGTTCTGGCAACCGCGGGCACCAACATAGACAAGACAAGGCCCCTGCAGTACGGGACAGCGCTGGTGCTTATGTTTCTGGTCCTGGGCCTGAACCTGGCTGCCATAATTCTACGAAACAGGCTGCAAAAAAAACTGTAAAACTTTTTTTTCAGAGGTTATTCTTACTCTGTAAGCTAAATTGAGCGATTTGGTTGTAATTTACTGGACCCGGAGCCCGGAAGAAAAAATCATGCAAGAAACCATACTGATCATTGAAGATGACACCGACATCTTAAACCTTATCGCCTGGCACCTGGAACACGAGGGCTTCCGAGCTCTAAAGGAAAGCACCGGGGATGAAGGCCTTGAAACTGCCATCCGCGAACTGCCCGACCTGGTGATCCTGGACCTAATGCTGCCGGGTACAGACGGCCTGGAAGTGTGCAAAACACTCAAGCGCAATCAGAACACTGAAAACCTCCCCGTCATAATGCTTACAGCCAAAGGCGAGGAAGT
>JAABTZ010000442.1 GCA_011389605.1 Desulfobacteraceae bacterium | reverse complement strand
GAACCGGTCTTTTTCTGCCGGTGATTTCCCGGGGGCCCGGGCACGGCAATGCAGTTGCCCTGACTTTTGATGACGGCCCTGACCCGCAGACTACCCCGTTCCTGCTCGGTGTGCTAAAGCACTCCGGAGTGCAGGCAACCTTTTTTGTCAGCGGGAAAAAAGCCGAAAACCATCCGGAAATCATCGGCCAGATCCTTGAGGCAGGACATTTTATCGGCAACCACACATACAGCCATGATATATGGATCATGCTCAGGTCCGCAAAAGTTCTGGAAGCAGAAATCCAGCAGACCCAGAAGGTTCTTGAAGAATTTGGAATCCGGCCGTCGGTCTTCCGCCCTCCTGCGGGAGTGGTTAATCCTTCGCTTAAGACAATACTTGAAAAATACCAGATGGATTGTATTCTTTATTCATGCCGGGGGCCTGACTTTGGCAACAGAAGAATAAAGGGCCTGGCCGGGCGCATTGCCCGAAAAATAAAGGCCGGCCATATTGTTTTGCTCCATGACGGATATCCTGCAACAAGACGTTTTGACCCGGCCAGCTGGCTAAAGGAGATTGAAAAAATCATTGAGGCCATTGCAGAAAAGGGACTTTGCATCCAACCCCTCTGCCAGTTGACAAGCCGGCCGGTCATGCACATAAAAAAACCCGGCCGCAGCCGGGCTGAGGAAACAAAATAACTCGTATTCCCTCGCTTTTGTTTTTCAATCAAACCAGCTCTGAAACGCTCAACCAAGGATTAGCTTTTCCCTTTTACCCGTCCTATTTCTTGCCTATCCCCAGTGTTTATTTCAAATTCCCATGAAAGCGGCCCTGCGAGTTCAAAGGCGCTATAGGTTAATAAGTTGATTCTGTCCACAGTATGAGGGATCAAAGGGCACCGGCGTAATTCAGATATCTTTTCTGCAACCTGTTTTGTGTGAAATGCTCCGGCATACAGCCCGGTTGTCAGGTGCGGGACATACTCCCGCGGTCCTGTCTCATAATCGGATGCTCCAAGAATTTTCCGGATTCTTTCCAGTCCGCCCTCAATGTCAATAACCTCGAGAAATGGTGCTGCAGCAAAGCTGTTAAGCCCGCCGATGTTTATCTCAAAGGGTTTGATTTGTGCCTGATGAAGATCTTGTATATGACTCCTTAGTTTCTCAATGCCGTAGTCGTCGATAAATTCTTCGGTTTTGCGTAAAAACCCGCAGACAAGCAGAGTAATGTGAGGCTGGCGCAGATAAGGCTCAAAAAGAAATTCCGCCATGCAGGCCCTTGCTTTATCAAACCGGAAATCCACAGCCGGATTCCGGATATCTATACCCCAGGCCGCAAATCTTTTCCGTCCCCTGTGCCAGAAGCCATAGTCGCGGTTTTCCGTTGCAAGTGTTTTGTCAAGGCTTAGAAATTCTGTCCATACCCTGCCAAAAAGGTCTGTACCGCATCTGTTCATCTGGCTGCAGCCCGCAGAAAACCAACCAGGCATTCGCCTATCTTTGTGCCTGTTAAACATTTACGAAGCCGTCAAAGCTTGATGTTCTCGTAAAAAGTCTAATTTAAGATGGGGCCTTAAAAAGTTCAAGATCAAGGCTTGCGCGATTTTGAAGAATGCAGGGTACTTAGCCGTACGTGAAATTCTGAAAAATCGCGCGTAACGCAGATATTGGACTTTTTACGGTTCCATCAAAGCTTAGATACAAAAGAATATCTGATGCGATCAAAAGACAGCCTGTAGCCAAAAAAACCATGGTGGTAAACGGCAATGCGGTTGGCCAAATAAGGGGGCAGGCCTGTTTCCCAGGCCAGGGATACAGTCTGTAATTTTTTTCCCCGTGATGAGTATTCCATAATCTTGGCTTGCCCGGCTTCTGTTCGAACCACGTCCACAAATCCGCCATTATCAAGGGCATACCGGCACACCCTGCTGTCGGAATCAGTTTTTCCGAATGAAATCATACGGCCCCGGGGCTGGAAAAACACCCGCCGGATATCAGCAAACAGGCTATCGGCAAATCTTTTATTATCAAAGGGACCGACTGCACGCTTTACCTTTACTTCTTCCCGGTTTGACTCCGCGGAAAAGAGCACCATGCCTTCGATGCTCATGATCACGCATTCAACCCTGTCCGCCTCCGGATACACCACTGTAACGCTTATGCCTTTATAAATCTGATCATCCGGCATTTGGGCGGTCATGGAATGCACCACCCTCAAAGAAGAGTCTGCAAACACCTCGCCGCAGGCCATCTCAGGCCGGGCGCCGGTCACGGAGCCATCAGGATAAATGGTCGGAAGACCGGCGCATCCGCCTGTGATCAAAGCCGGTACAACAATTAACACACAGATTATAAGCCCTGTGCGCAAAACTTCCGGCAATTTATAAGCCGGATTCGCGACAATGGCCAATTGTCTATTCTTGGGATTTTTTAAGGTTCATGGGATAGCCGTTTTCCTGGCTCCGGTCATCATGGTCAAAGTAATTGCCCCTTAACATCCCCTTTTCCTTCATTTCCAGACGGGCAGTGTAGTATACCCTTCCGCCTGAAAGAAAAACCATATAAACCTTGTTGCCGCTTACGGTTCCGGTAACGTTGTAATTGCCAAGACGGCCTTCGAGTTTGCCGTTGTTTTGCTCAAAGCTGCCCCTGCCCCATCCAAATGCCGTGTTGGGATCCACATCCGCATCATGCCATCTGCCTTCAATGTTGATTTCCGGTGGGTTTGCACCTGAAATATCTGCCAGCCATGGATCAATTTCACTTTGCTTAAGCCCCGTTGTGCAGGAAGCAAGCAGCATGCAAATCAAAAACAAAAAACTACCGCAAATCATTTTTTTCATAAGATCCTCCTGTGATATCTTTACCCGGTTTCTTGAAAGTGCTCTCAGTAAAAATATGGTCCTGATTTGCCTTATTGCAACCTGAATTGAGCGATTTGTAAAGACTGCCTCATTGATGGTGCCGTAAAAAGTCCAATATCTGCGTTACGCGCACTTTCTCA
>JAABTZ010000441.1 GCA_011389605.1 Desulfobacteraceae bacterium | reverse complement strand
TGCCTGGATCAAAGACGGCAGCTGAGCCCGGCCTCTGGCAAGAGATCGCCTTGCCTGGTGAACGTCAAGAACCGAAGTCAATCCCCTTTTATGCCGATCTTCCACAACCTGCCGGTTTTGCTCATATGCGGCCACAAGTTTCCGGGTCACCCCGATCTGTGCCTGCAGAGATTGGATCTGCAAATAAAGACTCACGGTTTCGGCAACAATGGAGTGTACCATGGTCCGACGGTTTTCCTCTGCAGCCAGAAGCTCTGCCATGGCGACTTCACCGGCCCTGGCAAGCCTCCCCCACAAATCCAGTTCAAAGGAAGCCGGCAGAGACAGGGAAAATGTATCGGTCTTCACTGTAACCAAACCCCCGGCAAGAGGATTAACCACTTCCTGCTCCTGGCGCGAAGCCTGGGCCCGAATGTTTAAGGATGGATATTGATCCGCACGGGTTTGGGTCATTGCGGCCCGGGCCTCCAAGACTCTTGCGGCAGCCCTTGCGATATCCGGGTTTCCGGTCGCGGCTGCAGAAACTGCCTGATTTATGGCCGGATCACCAAAGGCCTCCCACCACTGGTCCTGATTAATCCGGCCGCGGGTTTGTTCTGAGAAATCAGATAAAAACCGCTCCGGCATTTCAATGCCTGAATCCGGCCTTTTGTAATCCGGGCCTGCTCGCATACATCCGGCCCCTGAAACAGCTATCCCAAGTCCCAATGCAATTACGTAATAAAAAATGCGTTTCATTCACCGCTCCTGGTTCAATGCTTGCATACCATTTAGGCAAAAGGCTGTTATGTGAGAAACAAGTTCGGACTTAAATCTCTGGTCGTATTCCTGATTCAGGATACCTGAGACCGCAGGCCGGGCAAGAAAAAAATAAAGGACCACTCCCAGCATGCTCAATACATAAATCCGGAGTCGTTCATCTTCGACCTCCCTGCTCAGGCAGGGACGGATCATTGAAACAAGATTCTGGATAAAAGGCCGCATAACCTGTTGGACAATCATTCCCATTGCCTGTCCGGGATTTGACAATTCCCGCTGCATTAGCTGGATATGGTTTCGGCGCTCGGAATCGGTAAGCGGCCCTTCAAGAAAAGCCCGGGCCATGGCAGAAATCACTTCCTCCAGGTCGGGCTGCTGCTTTCCTGCAAGGGCCTGGATAAAACTTTTTTGCAGTTTTTGAGCCCGTTTTGCCCAGCGCTCCTTAAACACAGCCAGGTATAACTTCTGCTTGCCGCCAAAATGGTAATTAACTGCCGCCAGGTTGCATTGGGACGCATTTGTAATTTCCCTTACACTTACAGCTGCAAAACCTTTTTCCGAAAACAGCCGTTCGGCCTGATCCAGCAGCCGCTCCCGGGTGTTGTCCTCTGTGCCGGCCATATGCCCTCCCTGATGGTCGAACCGGTCGCTCATGAGACCGGTGACAGGTTATATTTAAAACATATGTATTAAACAAACGTTTGAATGTCAATTTCAAAAACACCTGCTGACCCTTTTTTTCATCCTCCTTGATCTGTACCTAAACTGAGCGATTTTCAAGTTTGCCGCAGATACAAGGAAGATGATCGTCGAGCTATAGTCAACTAGTCGTGACATCATCTGACGCAGTAGATGCGGTAAACTTGAAAATCCCGTAGGGTTTGCAACTTTTAAAGCAAAAATGTCTTAAGCCCTTTAAATTATGATAAGCCTGTAAAAAGTCTTTTTTACAGGCAGTGTTAAGTTTTAAGTGATTAAGTGTTAAGTAAAATCAAAAAGTTATTTTCTTATTATTTGGCGATTATACCAGTTTTAGGACTTTTTACGATGCCATCAAATTATATTTGAAAAAAAATATTTAAAAATTTGAAACGCTCAGTTTAGGCTGTATTTGCTGTTATGCCTTTATGCCTGTTTACATATCTGCAAATTCGGATTAGTTTTAAGTTTGACGGCACTGTAAAAGTCCAATATCTAATATCTGCGTTACGCGCAATTTCTGAAGAATTTTACGTACGGCTAACTACTCTGCATTCCTCGAAATCGCGTAAGCCTTGATCTTGAACTTTTTACGCCGCAATCCGAAAACCGACTTTTTGCGAGCTCATCAAAGCGGAAGAAATACGAAAGGAAATTAACTATGAATTTTCTGATAATAGGAGGGGATGCCGCTGGCATGAGTGCGGCCAGCCGCGCCAAAAGAAACCAGCCGGATATCAATGTCACGGTGCTTGAAGAAACCACCGATGTTTCATACAGCGCCTGCGGCATGCCCTATAACATTGCTGATCCGGCCCGTGAAATAGATGATCTTGTGGTCAGGAAGGCTGAAGTGTTCCGGGAAAAACAGGGAATTGACCTGAAAACAGGATGCCGGGCAGAATCAATCAACACGGATACCCGTACGGTTCATGCTATTGATAATACCGGTAAACAACAGGATTTAACATATGACAATCTTTTGATCGCCACGGGGGCTTCTCCTGTGATGCCCGAAATCAAAGGCATAGGACTAAGGGGCGTTTTGCCCTTAAAACGGCTTTCAGACGGACGAAAAATAAAGGCTTTTATACGGGACAACAAGACAAAATCGGCCATACTGGTCGGCATGGGGTATATCGGTCTTGAAATGGCCGAATCCCTTCACTGCCGGGGAATCAAGGTCACAGGGGTGACCCGGGGTTTTATGCGCGGTTATGACGGCCAGATAGCCGATGTGGTCCGCCAGAGCCTGGCCGGTCATGGCGTGGACCTGTATCAGGATCGGGAAGTGGAAAAAATCGAAAAACGCAAATCTGCACTGGAAGTATTCTTCGGCGACAATAGCCTGGAAGGTGACATGGTGCTCGTGGGCCTTGGAGTGAGACCCAACAGCGGGATTGCAGAAGATGCAGGCATTGCCCTGGGGCCGAAGCAGTCCGTTTCAGTAAACCGGCGTCTGGAAACCTCTCACAAAGGCGTTTATGCCGCAGGTGACTGTGCTGACGCCTATCATGTTGTCACGGACCAAAAAGT
>JAABTZ010000440.1 GCA_011389605.1 Desulfobacteraceae bacterium | reverse complement strand
CCCCATTTGAAATCAGATTTTTTACGAGTTTGCCAACTATCCTTGTCAAATCTTTCTGCCGTGCCCCTGAGCAGGAAACGAAGATAAGCGGTTTTGGTTTTTTCAGCCATTACAGGATCGGGGCTTTTTCCGGCTCGCGAGGAAACCAGCCGCGTGTTCGCAGGCAGAAACGCACCAGGGCCAGCATGATGGGCACTTCTATTAATACGCCCACAACAGTAGCCAGTGCCGCTCCCGAACCGGTGCCGTAAAGCGTTAGCGCAACCGCAATGGCCACCTCAAAATGGTTGGAGGCGCCGATCTGGGACGTGGGGGCCGCGTCTTCATACGATATCCCAAGCGGCCTGCAGGCCAGGTAGGCAATGCCAAATATGAAAAAGGTCTGGATGATCAGCGGAATGGCGATCATCACAATCACCAGCGGCTGGCGGATAATGACTTCTCCCTGCAGCATGAACAGGGCCACCAGCGTCACCAGCAGGGCGATCTGGGAAACGCTGCCCCAGGCTTTAATATATACTTTTTCAAACCAGTCCATTCCCTTGCGCTGAATGAGGATTTTCCTTGTCAAATAACCGACCACCAGCGGCACGCCGACGTAAACACCCACGGTCAGGGCAAGTGTCACAAGGGGGATGGGCATGGCCACGCCCAGAAGCAGATTGCCCAGGGGTGCATACAGAACTAGCATTGTCAGGGAATTGATGGCCACCATGACCAGGGTATGGCCCATGTTGCCGCCGGAAAGATAGCTCCATACAAAGACCATGGCGGTGCAGGGGGCAATGCCCAGCAGAATCATGCCGGCCGTGTATTCGGCCCCCATCTCCGGGGTGATAAACGGCGCCCAGATCCGGGTCATAAACAGCCATGCAAGAAACGTCATGGTAAAGGGCTTAATACCCCAGTTGACAACCAGGGTGGTCAATACGGGTTTCGGAGCTTTGACCGCTTCTACCACCTGTTTGAAATCAATCTGGATCATGATGGGATAGATCATCAAAAACAGCAGAATCCCGATGGGCATGTTGACCTGCTTGATGGACAGCGAGTCGATAAAATTGGCCATGCCGGGAAACCCGTAGCCGATCAGGATACCTGCGGCCATGCAGAGGGCAACCCATAGGGTAAGATATCTTTCCCAGAGCCCCATAACATTTTCCTGTTTTCCGTTCATTGGTCCGAATCTCTTTTGTCAGGATCCTGGTTTCTATATGCTGCGTACTTGGAATTTCTCTTGTTGGTAAACGGTTTTTGCGGACTGCCTTCTGTGGACGGCTGACGTCAGAAGATTTCCCCGGGCAGCGTTGTCCGGAGCCTGTTATACTGCCAGCCCTTGCTTCCGGGCCCTGCACAATTCATCCCGCGGAAAGGACAAAATAGTTTCAAGCGCCTGTTTGTCCTTCAATATTATCCGGGAGCCGGCGACTGAAGACTCTGCCCAGTTTAAAAGCGCCTCCGGGAAGTTTTCAGACAACCGGTAATGCACCCACCGGGCGTCCTTGCGGCTTTCAACCATTCCGGCATTGTGCAGAACGCTCATGTGTCTTGAAACCGTCGGCGTTGACACCTGCAAAAGCTCGGTAATCTGGCAGACACAAAGCTCACCAAATGCTGACAGCGCCATGACGACCCGAAGGCGGTTTCCGTCGGAAAGTGCCTTGATTTGTTTGAGTGTCTTTTCCATTTGGCGTATTCCCGGTTCTATCGAAAATTATATATTTAGCTAATTAAGTATCTAAAAATAAAATCTCATGGAGGGCATGTCAAGGAGAAACTTAGGAGAGCCTCAGGTATGATGACGCCGTAAAAATTGATGGAACCGTAAAAAGTCCAATATCTGCGTTACGCGCGATTTCTGAAGAATTTCACGTACGGCTAAGTACGCTGCATTCTTAGAAATCGCGCAAGCCTTGATCTTGAACTTTTTACGGCCCCATCTGAAATCAGACTTTTTACGAGTTTGGTTTGTCAAAATTGATGAGCCTGTAAAAAGTCTTTTTTACAGGCAGTGTTAAGTTTTAAGTGATTAAGTGTTAAGTAAAATCAAGGTATTATTATTTTACTGTTTGGCTATTATAGACGTTTTAAAACTTTTTACGGTTCCATCAATATTAAAAAATTTGAAACGCTCAGTTTAGGTTTTCTTATCAGCTGTTTGGTCAAAAGGAATGGCTTTTTTTTGCACATGGGCGCAGTTGTTGCTATATTATTAATCGAAAGACAAAAATCCTGGATAATTTATTTGACGCACATATAAAAAATGGAATCACAAGGAGAAAAAAATGGAAAGCGATCTGAAATCCTATTTTGAAAATACCGAGGGCACTGGTATACTTGCAACATCTGACGCTGAGGGAAATGTGAATGCGGCAATCTATGCCAGGCCTCATATTCTCGAAGACGGTAATTTGGCCATGATCATGCGCGGACGGCTTACCCGTCAAAATCTTCTTGAAAATCCCAGGGCCGCTTATCTGTTCATTGAGCAGGGCCCCGGCTACAAAGGGTGCCGACTTTATCTTAAAAGAATCAGTGAGGAAAAGGATATTGAAAAAATCAAGTCTCTTAAACGAAGATGCCCTACTACTGATTCAGACCCGGACAACAACGAGCTGTTTCTGGTAACTTTCAGGCTTGATAAGACCCTGCCCCTGATCGGCCCGGGCAAAGCAGGGTGAAGGCAGAAAAGCGGTTGATTTAGGAAAAGAAAAGGAGTTGTTGAAACATGAAAAACTGGCATTGTACGGTCTGCAATTATATTCACAAGGGTGATCATCCGCCGGAGAAGTGTCCGGTATGCGGTGCGGATAAGAGCAAATTCGTTGAAGTAACCCAAGAAGAGGCAAAGCAGATTCAGGCCAAAAAAAACCAGCAGCAGCTGGATCGTGAAAAGGCCATGGTGGAAAAAGCAAGGGAGAATAATGCCGGCCCCGGCCAGGCTTCGGGATCAGCCAAAGGTGCTGCGGAAGTCAAAGGCAATCGATCAGGCAAATGGTGG
>JAABTZ010000439.1 GCA_011389605.1 Desulfobacteraceae bacterium | reverse complement strand
CCTCGCTGATAAACCAGGTGGCATTGATGATCTGAGTCCCGCAGGACCTGCAGTAACCTGTGATTTTGACGTTTTTCACATCAACATCTCCGGCGTTTCTTATTGTGCCCCTGGCGTCGAGCACATAGGAAACTCTGCTGTCCTGCCTGATGATAAATTCGGAATCAACGATTTCAAGGTTTGCTTCCTTTTGTTCCTTGGTGCACCCAAGAAAACAAAACAATACCATAACAGAGACAATAATTAATCCTGCATATCGCAGCGTTGTTCTCATCGTTTCCCCTCTTTGCTTACTAAGTGCAATCAATCAGCATTTCTGCTATTCTACAATCTCGTATGATTCTATTACCACCTCTATTTCTTCTGGCACACCTTTGGGCTCCTCGGTACCTGTCTGGGCGGCAAAAAAGGCGACTTCCTCAAATTCAAACTCTTCCCGGGCGCCCGCTGCCAGATAGCTTATCACATCCACCTGATTGGGCATCTTTTCCACGTCACTGACAAACCAGGTGGCATTGACGATCTGATCCCCACAGGACCTGCAGTAAGCTGTGATTTTGACGTTTTTCACATCCACATCTCCGGCGTTTCTTATTGTGCCCCTGGCGTCGAGCACATAAGAAAGCCTGCTGTCCTGTCTGGGCATGAATTCGGAATCAACGATTTCAAGGTTTGCTTCCTTTTGTTCTTTGGCGCACCCAAAAAAGCAAAATAATACCATAACAGACACAATAATTAATCCTGAATATCGTAGCGTTGTTTTCATTATTTCCTCTCTGTGTTTAGTAATTGACAGTTTTGCCTAAACCGCAGACTCCGATGCTATCATTTATAAATACAATAAACCAAAATTCTATTGAATCATCAAGTATTTTATCCATGAACATGGCTCATTGGGCGCATTTTCGACATTCTCAGGTTTTTTTCCTTGCATTTCAAACAGTAGATGATCTATTATTTTAGTCTGCGATTCAGCATCGGCTCAAAATACAGGTTTTCGGCGGCCCCACCGAATAAAAGAGGTTTGTTATGAAACACAGTCTGATCACAGTGCTGGCATTACTGGCAATAGCCCTGGGCCCCCTGACCGGCATTGCATCGGGGGCAAACCTTATTTACAACGGCGGCTTTGAAGGTCCGGCGGAAAACGGCCAGCCCCGATACTGGCAGATTAGCACAAGCAGGGGAACCGAAGCTGAAGCCGGACTTGATTCCAGTGAAAAGCACAGTGGGGAGCAGTCGCTTAAAATATCGATAACCCCCCCTGGCGGCCGGGTCATTGTATACCTGGATAAAGCCGGGGCCTCGGCAATAACACCGGGGGTCGCCTATGAGGCATCCTGCTGGATAAAAACCCGCAATTTGGATTACAATCCCTACCACGAAGCGCCATCCTTCCGCTTCAATTTCCGCCCGCAGCGCATAAGGGCCGGCACAGTGGCCGATCTGCTCAACCGCCTGGAGAGCACATCAGACTGGACACGACTGTCAATTCAAGCCGCAGCCCCTGAGGGCAGCAACCAGATTCATCTCGACTTTGTGCTGACAAACGGAACCGTATGGATCGATGATATTGAGGTCAAACGCCTGGAATAATGGCTGTTTTTCCATAGCAATCAAATCAGAATTGATGCCCTCGTAAAAAGTAAGTTTTTGGATGGCACCGTAAAAAGCTCAAGATCAAGGCTTGCGCGATTTCGAAGAATGCAGAGTACTTAGCCGTACGTGAAATTCCGAGGGATGAAGCGCAACGCAGATATTGGACTTTTTACGAAGCCGTCAAAATTTATTCCAGCAGACTCTGCTGCAGCTCATCGATAATCGCCGCCTTAAGACCGGCCTTGCGTACAAGATAGTTTGCCGCAGATCCGTAAGTGTCGATTATGTAATTGATAACTGCAACAATGCACTGTCGTGGCGCAGTCAGATAGGGAAACAGCCGGTCGGGATCAATGCCGGCCTCTTCCATACGCTTGTAGAGCAGGGGCAGCAATCGGGCAATGTAAATATTGGACAACTGGTGATCGTCTATCACAGTCTGCCCGGAAACTCCCAAAGCCATCAAAATCAGGGCCGCACATGTTCCGGTCCGGTCTTTTCCCCCGGTGCAGTGAAAAACAACAGCTTCCTTTTCAGCGCCGGCCAGATCACGAATCACCGTAGCCCAGCATTGCGCAAAGTCTTCAAGGTTGCCAATATAGCCATTTATCATGAAATCAGGAGTCAACCAATCGTGATCACCCTTTTGCAGGCGTTTTATAGCATCCGCAAAATCAAAATTGCCATGTGTGACCGGTAAATGGATATGAGAAACGGCTCCGTCTGCCGGCAGGCGATCCGGGGAACCAGCCAGTTCTGATTCCGTGCGGAAATCATAGACCCTTTGGATACCAAGCTGCTCCATAAGATAAAGATCACGATCCGTGAGCCTTGCCAGTCCGTCAGCCCGAAATACCCGCCCCCATTTGACCCTGCGGCCGTCGATGGTTTCGTAACCGCCCAGGTCCCGGAAATTGACAGCCCCTTGCATATGCACACGCCGCTCGGCTGCCATCAGCCTTTCATCCCCGGCGGCAATCTCGAAATAATAGCGCTGGTCCGAATCCAGGCTGCTGATTTGCGCACATCCATCTTTGGAACGAGCCACTGGCATCGATCTGTCAATGAATTGCGGATTTGTTCCCGCATAAACCAATACATCCACGACCTCTGCCGACTCCCAACAAATATGGAGCAAACCGGATTCCATCCGTTCCACTGCTGCATCAAGCAAAATTCTTTTCTCATTACCCATGCCGACCGCATCCGTGTTTTACCAGGTTAATAAAAGTATCGGCTTCGTAAAAAATGATGCACTCGTAAAAAGTCGCTCTTAGACGGCTTTGTAAAAAGTTCAAGATCAAGGCTTGCGCGATTTTGAAGAATGCAGCGTACTTAGCCGTACGTGAAATTCTTCAGAAATCGCGCGTAACGCAGGTATTGGACTTTTTACGGTGCCATCA
>JAABTZ010000047.1 GCA_011389605.1 Desulfobacteraceae bacterium | reverse complement strand
GTTTTAAACGCTTTTGTGCGCAAAAATTTCATTTTCCCTCCGAATCGGGCTCTTCCTGCAGGCGGCAGTTGAGCCGGTTTTTGCGAAAGCACAGGGATACAGGCTCATACCGGGAAAGGGTCCTTTCAAGTCCCCGGGAAAGATACTGGCCGGTGAGGGTGGCGCCGGTGATACCGTCCACGTAATGTGGTTCCTTTTCATCCGGCACCTGTTTTTCCACATTGCCCCTGGCAATTTGCACGGCCACGAAATTGCCCCCTTTGTCCACTATTTTTTTCCCTTCAAAATTTTTTTGGAACCACTGCTTTTCAATCTCTCCGCCGAGCCCCGGGGTTTCGGAATGCTCGTATACAGTAAAGCCTCTCACTGTTGATCCATCGCTTTGCAGGGCCATGTATCCGTAAATTTTTCCCCACAGACCCTGGCTTTCAAAGGGGATGATATAGGCCCGGATCTCATCGTCTTTGACATAAAGATAGATGGACAGCAGGGTTTCTTCAGCATCGTTTCCGGCAGGCTGTGCAACTTCTCCGGCAGCCGAAACCTGGATCATTTCTATATTGTTTTCGTAAATTTGATCTACCTGCCCGGGGGTGTAGTCTTTGTCCCTGGAAATCAGGTCAACGGTATAAAGGATATTTTTATGCCGGTCAATGCGCCGGTTAAGATCCTGGCGCTCCTGCAGGTTCGTGGCCGCCGCGGTGAGCAGCAGTCCGCATACCAGACACATGCCCAGGGCAAAGCCCAAAGATTTGATCATCTCAGACATGGGGAATCCTTTTTTTAAACCGCAGTCGGATCTCGGTGTACTCAAGCAGCGGTGAGAACATGTTCATAAACAAAATAGCCAGCATAACCCCTTCCGGAAAAGCCGGGTTGACCACGCGGATCAGCACGGTCAGCGCACCGATGAAAAAGCCGTAGATCCACTTGGCCGAGTCAGTGCCCGGCGCGGTCACCGGGTCGGTGGCCATGTAGGCCGCACCAAAGGCAAAGCCTCCGGCTGCCAGGTGATAAAACGGGCTGACTGAAAACCAGGGCGGGCTTTGGGGCGTTGCCAGCCAGTTGAGAAGAAAGCCCGTTGCCAGCAGCCCTATTATTGTGCCCAGCACTGTGCGGTAGCTGGCTATGCCCAGCAATATGAGCAGCAAGGCTCCAATGGTGCAGCAAAAAGCCGAAGTGCCGCCGATGCTGCCAGGATAATTTCCGAAAAAAAGGGTTGAAAAGGTGTAACCCTGATCTGTTAGCATCTCGGCGATGCTGTTGAAAGGGGCCTGCAATTCGGTTACGGCAAGGGGCGTGGCACCGGTTACCGCATCAACGGAGCCAGCAGCTTTTTGCTGCACAGCCACCCATACGGAATTTCCTGACATCTGGGCGGGATAGGCGAAAAACACAAAGGCCCGGGCGGTAAGCGCCGGGTTAAACAGATTTCTGCCCGTGCCCCCGAAAACCTCTTTTCCTATGACCACCCCGAAGGTAATGCCAGCGGCCACCTGCCACAGGGGAATTGTGGGCGGAAGCGTCAGGGGAAACAAAAGGCCTGTGACAAGAAAGCCTTCACTGATAGGGTGTTTTCGTATGGCGGCAAAAAGCAGCTCCCAGAAAAGTCCCACTGTATATGAAACTACAATGATCGGCAGAACTATGGTAAGGCCAGTGGCAAATGCCGGAAGAAGAGCTGTTGACATGTCTGCTGCCAGCCTGCTCTGATAGCCGGTGTTAAATATCCCAAAGAGCAGGGGCGGGATCAGGGCCACGAGCACAAAGCTCATAAAGCGTTTCAGATCAAGGCTGTCACGCACCATGGGGCTGCTTTTGGTGGCCCCGGCTGGAAAGAAAAACACGTCTTCAATGGCTTCAAACAAAGGGCTCAGCTTTTCCAGCCGTCCGCCGGACTCAAAATGTTTTCGCGGGGCGTCAAATACTTTGCGCAGTTTTTTTTCAATCCATCCCATTGGCTAAATCCGCTGCCTGAAATAGGCCTGCTTGGTTTCCTGAAAGGTCCGGCAAAGTTCGATTTTAGACGGGCACACATAGGAGCACAGCCCGCATTCAACACAGTCGAGCATTCCGTGGGAAAGGGCTTCCTCGATTTCTCCGGCCAGTATGCATTTATAGGTAAACTGAGGCAGGATCTGCACCGGGCAGGCACGGGTGCAATTGCCGCAGTTTACGCACGCCCGTTTTGATCCGTGCATGTCGGCATCCACGGGCAGGGGGCTGGGGTTGAAAACAGACAGAAACGTCCGGGAGCAGGTGGGCTTGTTGTATCCGGGACGCATGAAGCCAAGCAGTTCCCGCCGCCCGGATTCTTCGATAAGACCCAGGGCGGTCTCATAAAGACTCAAATGAGATTCCGGGACGCTGCTGTATCCGCGAAACAAACCGCCGACCACCCAACGGTGTCCGTTTGCTTTGCCGGGCTCCGCAAGTGTATCCAGTGGGGTTCCGATGCGGGTTTGCACATACCTGCCTTCAACCGGGATTCCGGATACGGCCACGGTCCGCCGGACTGGAAACCGCCCGCTTTCCAGAAATTCCCCGAGCAAGCGCACGTCCTGGCCGCTGACAAACCAGGCCAGATTCTGATCCGGCCCTGTCTTGGAATGATAATGGATCACGGCCGGGTCTTCCCTGGGATAGCCGCCGGAAATCCGGTGAGTGACAATTTTTTCAATTTCCGGATCCAGTGGCGGAAAGTCGGTGCACCGGCAGAAAAATACGCGGCTGCACAAAATTTCCAGGGCCTGGCGCCCGGTTTGAAAAAAACGCCTGTCCTCCGGGCTGCTAAGCCATGTTTCTGCCGGAGGATGAAAAGGGTCCTGGTTGTCTGTTGCCATCCATACGGCCGCGGGAGTCTGTGCAGGATCAGCCACCTTCCTGTAGACAATATCGCGGATAACCGGCCAGACTCCGCCTTTCAGCAAAATTTCCTTAAGGGCCCCCGGGCTGAGCCGCAAAAGCTCTTTTGGGGGATAAGGCGTAAAGGTTTCAGCGGTTTCCTCATCATCGAGCTGGATGACAATTTCCCGGATTACCCTTCTGGGGCCGTAGACAATCTTTTTGATTTTTCCGGCCCCGGGGGATGCAAACACTATATCTGTATTTTCCTTGTCCTCGTAAAGCGGGGTGCCTATTTTGACATGATCCCCATTTTCCACCAGAAGCCTGGCCTTTAGCAGCGGGATACGTTCGGGCATGGCTGCCACTGTTTTTGGTTTTGCTGCTGGCTGTACACGGTGTTGCGGATTTCCGGCAAAGGCAAGCCCGCAGGCAATTTGTGCATTTGCGCGTCTCATTTATGATCCCGGCCTGTTTGAAAATACAAAAGATTTACCCGCATAACGCAAATAAATATAAAATCGAATCTGCCTTAACACAAAGGGCTTATTTCCCGCAGGCTACCCCACAAAAGGCCTTCGCAGAACCGTGTCTTTTTTCCATCGCTGGTCTTTCTTGTAAGGATATGCAATGTTGTAGTGCAGGCCCCGGCTTTCCTTGCGGTGCATGGCGCACCTTATAATCAGCTCTGCTACTATGGCGATGTTGCGAAGCTCAATGAGGTTCGGGGTGACCTTGAAGTTCCAGTAGTATTCCTGGATTTCGTCGCTAATGATTTCGATTCTCCGCTGCGCCCGGGCCAGGCGCTTGTCCGAGCGGACAATGCCTACATAGTTCCACATAAGCCGCCGGATTTCATTCCAGGTATGGGAAATCACAATGGCCTCGTCGCTGTCCATGGCTCCCAGGTCGTCCCACGAGGGGATATTCGTGCAGTCTTGATTTTCTGCCTGCCTTATTTCTTCGGCTGCCTGATTTGCAGCCTGATGGGCGTAAACCAGGCCTTCAAGAAGCGAATTGCTGGCCAGGCGGTTGGCGCCGTGAAGGCCCGTGCAGGCTGTCTCGCCAATGGCGTAGAGTCTGTGAATGGTTGTTTTCCCGTTAATGTCAGTGGACACTCCACCGCACATGTAATGGGCTGCAGGTACAACGGCCAAAGGCTCCCGGGTCATGTCAAAGCCAAATTGCAGGCACCTGGCATAAAGGTGCGGAAAACGGGATCTGACAAATTCAGGATCACGGTGGGAAATATCGAGAAATACCGATTCATCTCCTCTTTTTTTAAGCTCCGAGTCAATTGCCCGGGCCACCACGTCCCTGCAGGCCAGCTCGCGCTGGGGGGTATAGTCAGCCATAAAGGCACGACCGTCGGCATTGCGCAAAATCCCGCCTTCTCCCCGGACGGTTTCTGAAATAAGAAAATTTTTGGCTTTCGGGTGAAACAGGCAGGTGGGGTGGAACTGCACAAATTCAAGGTTGGCCACGGCAGCCCCTGCCCGGTATGCCATTGCAATGCCGTCGCCTGTGGCAACATCCGGGTTGCTGGTATAGGCATAGGCCTTGCCTGATCCGCCGGTGGCAAGTACAACAATGCCTGCAAGAAAAGTCTGGATTTCACCGGTGCTGCGATTCAGCACATAAGCTCCGTAGCACAGATCCTCGTGGGTGGTGATTGTCTGGCCTCGCTTTAACCGTGTGGAGCGGGTGATCAGGTCAATGGCGACATGCCCTTCAAATATTTCAATTCCTTTAAGGGCCCGGGCCCGGTTGACCAGAGCTTCTTCCACAGCCCGGCCCGTCAGGTCCTGGGCATGCACTATGCGGTTATAGGAGTGCCCGCCTTCCCGGCAGAGATCCAGCTCCAGCCGGCCGTTTTTGCTTTCATTAAAGCCCACGCCTATCTGGATCAGCTCCCGGATTCTTTCCGGGGCGGTGCGCACCACCATTTCAACCACCCCCTGATTGCATAATCCGTCTCCAGATGCCAGTGTATCGGCAATATGGGATTCAAAGGAGTCTTCAGGATCCATTACGGCAGCAATCCCGCCCTGGGCGTAAACGGTGTTGCTGTCCATAAGTCCTTTTTTGGTTACAATGGCCACCCGGCTGTGCTCTGCGGTCTTCAGGGCGAACAAAAGCCCTGCCACACCGCTGCCTATGACCAGAAAATCGAATCTATGTTCCATGGAGGTTGTCTTTTTGCCTATCGCAGGGTGGAGTGTTTCTTACGGGAGGCAATCTTGCTGCCCATGATCATGCCCAGAATCAAAACTCCGGCACCGGCAAGAAACCACTTGAGGCCAGCTGACATAAAGGCGTCTGATACCTGCTTTTCAAGGACTTGTATTCGCTTGTTCTTTTCTTCCAGGATTTGATTAAGAGCCGTGTGTTCTTCCTTGAGCTTTAAATAATCAGCAGATTCTTCCTGCAGGTCGGCATATTGGGCCTGCAGGGTTTCAAGCTGTTCCGTGGTCTCTGTCAGCTGGTTGCTCATTTCCTGGTTGCGCTCAATTAAGCGCTTATTTTCCTTTTTTAGAACTTCAACTTCCTTGCGCAAAGGCTCTATTTCCTGCTGGAGTGAATCGGCAAGGGCGCTTTTCGGCGGACTGCTGCGGAGATACTTTGAAAAAACCCATCCGGTTGTTTCATCAGCCAGGCGGACATGTGACCATTCATCCTCGGTTTCCATTATTTCCAGTGACTGTCCGGATTTTAGGATCTTTAAAATTCGGTAATTATTCCCGGGCCCGGTGCGCAGGGTGATTTCCAGAAGATCGTTTACATACCGGGTTTCTGCATGGGCCAGATCAGACATGTACAGGGAAATAGCTCCAAGGAGCAAAAGGATTGCAATTTTTTTCATAGCATTACCGGGTCCTTAAATGTTGTGATAAAAAAAAGTGAACAGGTTTTATCAACAGTTTAATATCTTGACAAACTAGTAAAAGTCGCTTTTTTACGAAGCCGTCAATATCTTGATGCACTCGTAAAAAGTCCAAGATCAAGGCTTGCGCGATTTCGAAGAATGCAGCGGACTTAGCCGTACGTGAAATTCTTCAGAAATCGCGCGTAACGCAGATATTGGACTTTTTACGGTGCCATCAAGATATTGATTTTGAATATGAAACATAGCCTATTTGTTTTTCCTGTGCAAGGCAAAATCCGGCAATTGCCTCAGTAACACCGCCATATTGTCTGGTTATGCCCGGCTGTATTTAAGCCGGTTTGCAAGATTGGAAAGACGTCTGGCGGGATTGTCGTTTTTCAGGGCAATGGAGATGGCCTTGGGACTGCCCACCATTATAACCAGACGCCTTGCCCGGGTTATGGCAGTATAGAGAAGATTGCGCTGGAGCATGACATAGTGCCTGGTGAGCATGGGCAAAATTACCGCAGGGTATTCCGATCCCTGGGATTTGTGCACGGTAATTGCGTATCCAAGTGTAAGTTCATCGAGCTCATCGGCATCATAGGTTACCTGCCGGCCGTCGTAATCCACCCTGAGGCTTCCGTCAATCGGATCCATTCCGGTTATGGTGCCGATATCGCCGTTGAAGACCTCTTTGGAGTAATTGTTTTTAAGGTGCATGACCCGGTCATTTAAACAAAATTGATGCTCAGCTGTGTCTATGCCTTTTTTGCCGGGATTGATGGTTTTTTGAAGGCTGCGGTTTAAACTGATGGTTCCGGCCGCGCCCTTGTGCACAGGTGAGAGCACCTGGATGTCTTTTCCGGGCACAAGGCCGTAGGATTCGGGCAGGGTGCGGGTGGAAAGCCGAACAATGATTTCTAAGGCCTCCTCCGGGGTTTGTGCTTCTACTATGCAGAATTCCTGCATATTTGTGCTGCTGTCAAATATTTCAGGTTCCGGTGCCATGCCGTTTCTTATGAGATGGGCATTTCGCACAATGGCGCTTTGTGCTGCCTGGCGGAAGATTTCTGTTAGAAACTGCACCGGGATCTGTTCTGATTCCATGATGTCTGCCAATACATTGCCCGGGCCCACGGGGGGAAGCTGAAATACGTCGCCCACAAGGATGAGTCTTGCCCTGATGGGCGTGGCGCAAAGCAGGTGATACATGAGCTCGGCATCGATCATGGATGCTTCGTCAATAATTAACACGTCTGTGTCAATGGGGTTGTCGGCAGATTTGTCAAAGCAGCCGGTTTCAAAATGGTAGCCCAACAGTTTATGTATGGTATGGGCGTCTTTTCCGGTTACCTCGGTCAGGCGCCTTGCAGCTCTTCCCGTGGGGGCCGCAAGACAGACCCGGCAGCCTGATTCTTGAAAAACAGCTGCCATGCACTGGACCAGGGTAGTTTTACCTGTCCCCGGCCCGCCTGTAACAACGGATACTGAAGCCTGGAGAACCGATTCAAGAGCCGCCAGCTGTTCAGAAGAAAGCCTGACCGCAAACCGGTTTTCAAGGTGTTTAATGAGACTGGCTGTGTCCTGATGCAGCGGTTCGGAGCAAACGGTCATCATTGCACACAGCTTTCCGGCAATTCCGGTTTCAGCCCTGTAAAGAAATGGCAGATAAAGATGCCGGACCGATTCCTCAAAAAGGTCAGACCCGCCAGGTGTTTCTTCCGTGTTAATTTTTCCGGTTTGAAGCAGCTGATCTGCAGCGCGGCCTGCAGTTGATAAATCAATTTCAAATGCTTTTTCAAGCCGTTCCAACAAGCTATCTTCCGGGAAAAACATGTGGCCGGCGGCAGCTGCCTGATAAAGCAGATGTTCTATGCACGCTGATGCGCGCACCCCCGGGTCCGGCTCCAGATCAGTGTTGCGTGAAATGGCATCGGCAATGGCAAATCCTGTGCCGGGCATGTCTTCTGCAAGCTCAAAAGGTCTTTGCGTGAGCACCTCCATGGCCTCCGTGCCGTACTGCTTATAAATTGTGCCCGCATGGACCGGCTGGACCCCGTGCTGCTGGAGAAATTCCATGATATCGGAAATGATTCTGTGGCGCTGCCATTGTCTGGAAATTGCTGCAGCCCTGGTTTGACCGATTCCGGCAATTTCTTCGAGCCTCCGGGGCTGATTGTCGAGAATATTTAAGGCATCAGTTCCAAAGGCAGCAATAATGCTTTCGGCAAGGGCCGGACCGATGCCTTTGATCATGCCGGAACCCAGGTATTGGCGTATACCGTTAATGCCTGAAGGCCGTGTTATCTGAGCATGTTCAAAACTAAACTGCTCGCCGTAGCGGGGGTGAGTCACCCATTGTCCCCGCACGCTTATGGTCTGTCCCGGAGCGGCCCCGGGAAGATGACCCACAATGGTTACCTGGGCCCGGTTTGCGCCGGTTTCCATGCGGGCCACTGTGTAATGGGTGTCTTTATTGTGAAAGGTAATCTTTTGGAGAAGGCCTTTTAGTTCCATCATGGAAGCCGGCTACCTGGCATCCCGGGCAACGGAGAAGGCATCCTTGTATCCGGCCCGGATCAGGCGGGCTTCGGTGTCCTTGGCCTCTGCCAGGGATGAAAATTGTCCAACCCGGACCCTGTATAAAATGGTTTCTGATCGCCTGATTTCAGTCAAAGCCACTGGTGTGTAATGGCTCTGAAGCTCGTTTTGCAGTTTTCTTGCAAGATCTGGATCGGAGAAAGCTCCGATCTGGACTGTGAAATCGCCGGTGTGAAAATCCCCATGGGCGCCTGCAGTCTGATGCAGGTCCGGATCATCTTTTTCAAGGACCAGGATTTCCACCGGTGCGGTGCCGGGTCCGATCATGTCGATTTGCCGGGCCGCGCGATAGGAAAGATCAATGATGCGGCCGGCCACGAAAGGCCCCCGGTCATTAATCCTCACTACGGTTTCTTTGCCGTTGTCCGTGTTTTTGACCAGCAGAAACGTTCCCATGGGAAGGGTTTTGTGGGCAGCGGTCCTGGCGTGCATGTCGTAGGTCTCACCGCTGGCGGTTTTCCGGCCGTGGAACGGATCTCCGTACCAGGAGGCCATCCCCTTTTCCCGGAATCCCCTGGAATCGGGAATGGGATGATACCACTGACCGTTGATCCGGTAGCTTTCCGGTGTTTTTATGTCGGGCGGGACAGTCCGGCATCCGGCCAGCCATGAACCTATAACAACGATGGCGATAAATGCGCCAATGAGTCGGCCCGGGCCTGAAAAACAGATCATGTTGAAAAATCCTTGGTGTTTTATGGCAGCCGCTTATTTACCCAGGGCAATACGTATCACCTGGCGTATTTTTTCCACAAAATGAAATTTGATTTCTTCCTTTATCTTTGCCGGAATGTCTTCCATGTCTTTTTCGTTGAATTTGGGCAGAATAATGCTTTTGATTCCTGCGCGGTGGGCGGCTAAAACCTTTTCTTTTATTCCGCCCACGGGCATTACCTGACCCCGCAGTGTTATCTCCCCTGTCATGGCAAGATCCTTGGATGTGGGAGTATCGGTTAGCAGTGATGCAATGGCTGTCAGCAGGGTTACGCCTGCTGAGGGCCCGTCCTTGGGAACGGCCCCTGCCGGCACGTGAACATGAACATCGTGTTTGTCAAAAAAGTCTTCCGGAATTTTCAAGTTTTGGGCGTTGGCCCTTATATAGCTTAATGCCGCTGTGGCAGACTCTTTCATAACCTCCCCGAGCTGGCCGGTAAGGGTTAGGTTGCCTTTTCCCTTCATGGTTGTTGCCTCGATGAAAAGCAAATCGCCTCCGGCCTGGGTCCAGGCCAGGCCCATGACAACCCCGGGTGTTGACACCCTTTTTTTAATTTCGTCAAAGGAAAATCGCACGGGTCCCAGATGATCGTGGAGGTCGCGCATCCCGACTTTTACCGACTCTGCTTCTTCCCTGGCTATACGTGTGGCCCCACCCCGGCAGATATTGGCTATTTCGCGTTCCAGGTTACGAAGACCTGCTTCCCGGGTGTAGCCTGATATTATATGCCTTATTGCGCCCCTGGTGATATTAATTTGCGAGGCATTGAGACCATGGGCGGTTCGCTGCCGGGGTATCAAAAAACGGGTTGCAATTTTGACTTTGTCTTCAATGGTGTAGCCCGAAAGCCGCAGCACTTCCATGCGGTCGAGCAGGGCCGGTGGAATGGTGTCTAACATGTTGGCCGTGGTTACAAACATTACCTTGGACAGGTCAAAGGGCACATCCAGGTAGTGGTCGGTAAAGGAATAATTCTGCTCGGGATCCAGGACTTCGAGCAGGGCTGAGGAAGGATCGCCCCGGAAATCCGTGCCCACCTTGTCGATTTCATCAAGCATGAACACGGGGTTTTTTGTTCCGGACCTGCGGATGCCCTGAATGATACGGCCGGGCATGGACCCGACGTAAGTACGCCGGTGGCCCCGGATTTCAGCCTCATCCCGGATGCCGCCAAGGGCCATGCGCACAAATTTCCGTCCCAGGGCCCTTGCAATGGAGTTGCCCAGAGACGTTTTGCCCACACCCGGCGGGCCCACCAGGCAAAGGATAGGTCCTTTTATTTCCGGGTTGAGTTTTAGCACGGCCAGGTATTCCACGATACGGCGTTTGGCTTTTTCAAGGCCGTAGTGATCGTTTTCAAGAACTTTTTCAGCGCTTTGCAGGTCAAGATTGTCAGCAGTGGCCTCATTCCAGGGAAGGGAGGTCATCCAGTCCAGGTAAGTCAGGACCACGGAGTATTCCGCCGAAGAGGGGTGCATCCGCGCCAGGCGGTTTAATTCCCGTTCAGCTTCCTTGCGTGCTTCCTCGGGCAAGTTTTTTTCATGGATCCGGGTGCGGTACTCCTCCACCTCGCTTCCGGATTCGTCTATCTCACCGAGTTCCTGCTGGATGGCTTTTAACTGCTGGCGCAGGTAGTATTCCCTCTGCTGCTTTTCCATGTCGCCCCTGACCTGGGACTGGATCTTGTTGCCGATCTCAAGGATTTCAAACTGGTAGCTGACCAGCTGGGTGACTTTGCGCAGCCGGGCCTTGATGTCAAAGAGTTCGAGAACTTCCTGTTTTTCCTGGACTCCTGAATCAATAGTGGAGGTGACCATGTCGGCAAGGGTGCCTGGTTCCTCCAGGGACTTGGCCATGGGGCCCATTTCGTCGGGAAGAGCCGAAGAAATCTGGACCACCTGCTGATACTGGGAGACAAGGTTGGACATCATGGCCTCGATTTCCTTGTCCCGGACTTCTTCAACACTTATGTGCTCCACATTTGCTTTGATATAAGGCTTGGTTTCCACGTAGTCCTGTATCTTAAAACGGCCGATGCCCTGCAGAAGAATCTGGGCCCGGTTGTCCTCGGCCTTGGCCATTTTAAGGATCACAGCAGAGCATCCCACCTCGTAGAGGTCTTCGGCGCTGTATTCGTTTCTGGGGTCAGTGTGCCTTGAGGCCACCGTGCCAATGAGCCGGTCCTTGGACATGGCCTCGTCAATTAGCTGAATGGATTCCTGCTGCATGACAATAAGCGGCAGAACCATTTTGGGAAACAGCACCACGTTGAAAAGCGGTAAAATCGGCAGTTCCCCTGGTATATTATCAAGGTTTGGA
>JAABTZ010000438.1 GCA_011389605.1 Desulfobacteraceae bacterium | reverse complement strand
AGCCTCGCATAGTTGACTATAGCGAGTCTGCATCTTCCTTGTATCTGCGGCAAACTTGAAAATCGCTCAATTTAGGTCCAATATCTGAGTTACCCGCAATTTCCAAAAAATTTCATGTATGGATAACTACTCTGCATTCTTCTTCGAATTGTGCAAGCATTCATCCTGGACTTTTACGGCGCCATCTAAAATCTGATTTTTTACGGTGTCCGTACCCCCCGTGTTTCCGTGTTTCTATTACCTATGGTTATATATCGACAGTGTTTTACAGAATCTTTAGGGCTGGAACTATGATTTACAACTCCGGGTTTTCGGATTATAATCAAAACAAAAAAACAACCCCCGGCCATTTTATACCCGGTAAAAATGCCATACACCCTACCACAAGGATAAAGCAACTCATGGAATCCAATGTCGGCCCGATCTATCTGGACTATAACGGCACAACTCCGCATGATCCCGAAGTTGTCGAAACCATGCGCACGTTTCTTGAAACCCAATTCGGCAATCCATCCAGCTCCCACTGGTACGGCATTGCACCGCGCAGGGCAGTAGAAACCGCCAGAGGCCAGGTGGCAGACCTGATCGGCTGCCGGCCGGAAGAAATCCTTTTTACCAGCGGCGGCACAGAGTCCAACAATCATGCCATTAAAAGCGCCGCCCGGATGCTGGAACACAAGGGTCGTCATATCATCACCTCACAGGTGGAGCACCCGGCGGTGACGGAAGTCTGCCGTTTCCTGGAAAAAAACGACTTTTCAGTTGATTACATGCCCGTGGATGAAACCGGCATGGTGGATCCGGCCGACATCAAGGCCGCGGCTCGCACTGATACAATACTGATATCAATCATGCATGCAAACAACGAAGTGGGCACAATTCAGCCCATTGAAGAAATCGCCGCTTTTGCAAAAGAAAACGGCATTCTCATGCATACAGACGCTGCCCAGTCCCCCGGAAAAATCCCTGTAAATACAGGCGACCTTGATGTCTCTTTTTTAAGCATTGCCGGTCATAAACTCTATGCTCCAAAAGGGGTGGGAGCACTGTATATTTGCGACGGTATTGCCCTTGAACCCTTCTGCCATGGCGCCGGCCAGGAATCAGGCCGCCGGGCAGGCACTGAAAATGTGCTTGAAATCGCCGGCCTTGGTAAAGCCTGTGAAATTGCAGGCAAACAGCTGCAAAGAGCATCTGCGGCAATGACAAATCTTCGCGACCGGCTGCAGGCAGGTCTTGTAAGCTCTGTTAAAAAAATCAAAATCAACGGACATCCGACCAAAAGGTTGCCAAACACTCTTAGCGTTTCTTTTTACGGGATAGAAGCCAATCAAATCCTTGAAGAAATCGGACTGGAAATTGCGGCTTCTGCCGGGGCGGCCTGTCATTCCGATACCATTGAGATATCCCATGTGCTTGCGGCCATGGGGCTTGATCAAAACTGGGCAAAGGGTACTTTACGTTTCAGCGTGGGCCGAATGACCACGCAAGAAGAAATTGACCGGTCTCTTGAAATCATTGTAGCAGCGGTAAAAAGGCTTGAGAGTTAATGGCGTTATAAAAAAATCAGGAGGGGTAAATTGTCTGTAAACAAACCAGCCGGTAGCACCTGGCTTGACGGCTGGACAAAACTCCATGCGGTTTCCTTGTGGGGGGCTGCTGATCTGCGTGATATTTCAACACCAAAGGATAAAAATCAAAAACAATTCCCCCGTGCCATCTCAATGGCCTTTGCCATGAATCCCGGGATTATGGCAGGTATTTCCAACGGGCCCAGCCAGGCTTACGCTGAGGAATATGTCCGGATAAATGATCATATCAACGAGATCTCCGGACAGCTGGCTGCTGAGATAAGATCCAGGGGTTTTGGGTCAAAACCTGTTGCAGCATCAATGCGCTGGGATGAGACTAATTTTGCGGGAGAATTCCCACACAAAACAGCTGCCACAAGGGCCGGCCTGGGCTGGGTGGGCCGACACTGCCAGCTTATCACACGTAAGTTTGGATCATGGGTTCGGCTGGGAACCGTTTTAACAGACATGGAGCTTGCCTGCGGCCCCCCCAGTGGAAAAAAATTTCTGCGGCAGCTGTACAAAATGTGTTGATGCATGTCCTGCACATGCATTGACCGGCAGGCCATGGCATCCGGGTTTGCCCCGAGAAGAGATGCTTGATGCATCAGCTTGTGACAAGTGGAAAAAAAAATATTTTTTTGCCTGTAACAAGGGGCATAACTGTGGCATCTGCTCTGCAGTGTGTCCCTACTCCCTGATGTCGCTGTAAAAAGTCCTAAAACTGATATAATCGCCAAACAATCAAAAAATGACAGCTTCTTAAAAAGTCCAATATCTGCGTTACACGCGATTTTTCAGAATTTCACGTACAGCTAAGTAGCTGCATTCTTAAAAATCGCGCAAGCCTTGATCTTGAACTTTTTACAAAGCCGTCTAAAAGCAACTTTTTACGAGTGCATCAAAAAACAACTTCTTGATTTTACTTAAAACTTAATCACTTAAAACTTAACACCAAAAACAACCGGAACAGTATGTCTTTCAGGTTGTTTTAAGCTGTCTTTGCTTTGATCTCAATTGCCTTCTTTGTTCAAGGGGCAGTGTTAGGGTCGGGTCTTTTCTGATTCTTAACTTTTGCAGCGCATAGACCAGAATGAAAAGGAATATGGCAATAGCATCAATTGCAAAAACCGGAATGTCAAGATTTGTTACTCCATGAACAATGCGTGGAAAAAGAAGAATAACGGTGCCCGCAGCAGCGATAATCCATTCGGCCACATTGGTGGCGCATTTAAAATAGCCCATTGTCACCATGGAAAAAGCAATTGTTCCAAGAATACAGGTCAAAAAGGTCATAAAAATCTGAAAACCTGTCCCGTTAAGCAGCAGGGATGGTGAATAGGCAAACAGAAACGGCACAATATAAATCATTTTGGCAAACTTGAAAGATGTCCATCCTGTTTTCCAGGGGTCTGAATTGGCAAGGGCTGCTCCGCTATAGGCGGCAAGAC
>JAABTZ010000437.1 GCA_011389605.1 Desulfobacteraceae bacterium | reverse complement strand
ATGCGCGAAAATTCGTTAAGATGCGGAAGCACTGCCTTTAAGACCTTGCCGCCCACGTTTTCGAAATATACGTCGACTCCCTTGGGGCAAGCCTCTGCAAGGGCTTGTTTAAAATCCATGGATTTGTGGTTAACGGCTGCGGAAAAACCCAGCTTTTCGGTAACATAAGCGCATTTTTCGTCCGTGCCTGCAATGCCGACCACTCGGGCGCCTTTGAGCCCGGCAATCTGGCCGACCACCTGCCCCACGGCTCCGCTGGCCGCCGAAACAACCACAGTCTCACCGGCCTTGGGCTGCCCGAGCTCCAGCAGACCCACATAAGCCGTAAAACCTGGCATACCCATAACCCCGAGATGATATTCAATAGGCGCCTGCCGGGGATTGATCCTGCGCACGCCGCTGCCGTCGGAAAGCGCGTGAGTCTGCCAGCCGGTGTAAGCCAGCACAATATCCCCCGGCTGATAATCATCCAGCCTGCTTTCCACCACTTCGCACACAGTGGCCCCCTCCATGGTATCGCCGACACCTACTGGTTCGGCATAGGATCTGGCCGAACTCATGCGCCCCCGCATATACGGGTCCAGGGAAAGATAAACGGTCCGCAGAAGCATCTGCCCGGGCCCGGGCACGGGCACTTCCATGGACTCCAACTGCAGATGCCTCTCGTCGGGCATCCCCTCCGGTCTTTTGGCAAGAATGATGCGCTTGCCCCTGATCTCAGCCATATTAAACCTCCTTTTGACATATAGGAAAAGCCAAAGAAAACAGCTCCGGTTCTATACCGGCAGCTGTAACGAATTTGAAATCCTGTAAAATAGACAGCGAGGCTTTTGCCGTTGACTGGTGCAATGAAATGTTTAAGGCCCACACCCAGGCCAGACAGGACAACCTGCCAAGGTATAATTGCAGCCTGGAATTGTGGAGCTATTGCGACCGGTGATCAAATACGATTTCCACCCGCCTGTTGCGGGCCCTTCCTTCTGCGGTTTCATTGGTTGCAACCGGATTTTGCTCCCCGAGTCCTTTTGAATCAATTTTTCCGGCATCCACCCCGTTTCCGATCAGATAACTTTTGACAATGTTTGCCCGGATACTGGAAAGGTGCAGGTTGTATTGCGGATCGCCAAGGGAATCAGAATACCCCCTCACCCTGGCTTTCAGCCCGGAATTTTCGATAAGCAGCCGTTTGACCCGGTCCAGGGTTTCAGCGGAAGCTTCATCCAGGCCGTATGCTTCCTTTGGAAAATACACGGTGAATTTTTCATCAGCACGCAGCCTTGCATCCATCCGGGCAATCTCCTTGACCTCCGGTTGATCTGAACGGTTCGAAACAGTTGTCTCATCAGCAATGTCTTCTACAGGTTCCATATTGATTGGGGTTTGTGGCGCCTCTATCCCTGGCATGGCTGTTGGCTGCGGGGGTTTTTCCGGTGCTTCCGCCGAAAATGCGCCTGGATCCGCTTTGTGTCCGGATCCGTCACCAGGGTTTTGTAAGGGCGGTTTTGCTTTGTTTTCTGTTACGTGCACGGATTGAAGGACCTGTTGCGACTGTGCCGTTTTTTGACCGGCTTGCTCTGTTTCGGAAATAGATGCAAACCACCCTGCCGATCCAGGAATCAACTGGTACGCAACATAGCCCCCGGCTAGAAAAAAAAGCAACAACAACAAAACGGCCGTTCTCGTCTTTTTGTACCTGGATTGCGGCACCGCCCGACCGGATTCCGACTGTTTTTCCGCGCCCGCCGGAGACTTCGGGGCAGTGCCTGCAGAACGGTCAAAGGAGCGCACCTCCAGATCACGGGCGCATTCGGAGACAATGTTTTCTGAAATCATTTTTTTGTCTCCGGCATAAGCACTAAGAAGTGCATGATCACATATAATATTGATCAGGCGAGGAAAACCACCTGAAAATTCATATATGCGATCAACGGCCTTTTCTGAGAAAAGATCCTTTTTAGCGCCGGCCACTTGCTGGCGATGCCGGATATATTTGCCAACCTCTTTTCTACTCAGAGGTTCAAGATGATAGCTGAGAGTGATTCGCTGGCGTATGGCCCGGCTCCTGTGATCCAGGAGCATGTCGTTGAATTCGTCCTGACCGACGAAAAAAACATTTAAGAGCTTGGCATTGGGTTTTTCAATGTTGGACAGCGCCCGGATTTCTTCAAGAAGCTCATAGGTCAGCCGCTGAGCTTCATCGATGATCAGCAAAACGGTTTTGCCCAGATAGTACTGGTGGTTGAGAAATTTCTCAAAGCTGATAAGAAACGGACCCCTGGATGCAAATATTTCGTTCATCCCCAGCCTGTCGGCCAGCAGGTTGATAAAGTCCATTGAATCCAGCCTGGGATCGGGTATCCGGGCCACCAAAACATCCGTGACGTCCAGGTTTTTCAGAAGAGCATTTAAAAGCGTTGTTTTGCCGGTACCCACGTCCCCGGTCAACAGCAAAAAACCGCGGTTTTCCAGAACACCGTATTTCAGAAACGAAAGGGCTTCGGCATGCTGCTCGCCCAACCAGAGAAACGCAGGATCGGCATTAATCTGAAACGGTTTAATATTAAAACCGAAATGCACGTGATACATTGGCAGGCTCTCTTTTCACAAATTCAAATTAATTAGGATAAGGGACAAATCTTTTGACCGCCCTCACAATCGAACCGGTCATTTGCATCTGGGACGTTATAAATCCTACCTAAACTGAGCGTTTCAAATTTTTAAATATTTTGTTTCAAATATAATTTAAAAACTTGAAAATCGCTCAGTTTAGGTCCTGCATAGTCGATTCAGACAATTAGTTGAAAAAAGTGTCCCGCCCAAGGAAACGATAGAGACTGAAAATAAAAAAGAGCCCTGCGCTGGAACGACAGTTTGATGAGCTTGCGGATGATTTGTCAATAATAAAGATTTGACCCCATTTACAATCTACGTGACCTTCCCCCGGATATGGTCTATAACCTCGCCGTGCTCCTTCTGCGGGCTAAACATTATTATGTCCGTGTATTCTTCGGCCCTGACGCTGTG
>JAABTZ010000436.1 GCA_011389605.1 Desulfobacteraceae bacterium | reverse complement strand
TCAAGCAATACACAGGCTTTGGCAAGGAACCATGTACTATACCAGATCTTGATTTTTTTAAGCGCTTCCTTTAGTTTTTCAACTTCTTTCAAGCTTGTTTTGGCGGTTTCAAGATCATCATTCAGGGCTGCGTGAATGGTGCGCATGGAATATATGATCTGCAACATGCCCAGGTGGCCGGTTTCTTTTGTGAACGCAACCCCTTCTGCTGTCTGGCTTTCAAACTCCCTGAATTTTCGGAATTTCAAAAGCGCAACAGCATGCAAGCGATGATACTGTGCCAGGGTATGTTGGCTTTCAAAGTCCTCGCCCAAAGTCCTGAGTTTTCTAAGATTCGCAAAAGTTTCTTTTTCGTTGCCAAGTTCGATGGAAATAAAACTGCAAAACAACAGATAGACAGTCAGGTTAAAAATATCACCCCTCTTTTGTGCTGATTCATATATTTTTTCAATTCCTGGATCTGGTTTCCAGTTTCCTTCCAGAAACTGGTGCATCTTGCTGTAAGTGTGGTGCTCCATCTGAACAAATGGTGTAGTTTGTTCAAGATTACTTTTGCTCAGATCCAGAAGTTTTTGGGCAACGCCCAGCGAAATGCCTGTCCAGTTGAAGAAGATGCTGTAGGCGGCCAATGTAGCCTGGCCATAAGCATTTGATGAAAAGCGAAAACGGGAATAATACCTGAATGTGTGCAGGGTTTGCCCGAACCATCGCTTTGAATCATAGGAATAAAGGGCTTTTCCGTTGAAATACAGGATCTGCAGCAGCCATTTGTCAAGATCGTTTGCTTCCATCTTGAATCTGGTGCCGGGAAATCTGACATACAGCAATATGGATAAGAGATTTGATATTTTGGAAAATACTTGCTTCACCTTGCCTTTGGGAGGGTCTATACCATAGTGTTTCAACACTTTCTCATAATAATTGATGGCTTCCCTGTTTTTGCCCCCAAGCTGATAAGCATTGCCCAGCTTGCCATAAAACCTGGTAACTTTCACCGGGTCGGGCTCGTCGCCCGAATTTTTCAGGTAGTTTTTGAAGGCCTCATGGTAGAAGTCAGCCGCTTCGGTCCATGCAGCAGATTTCATGGATTCGTCACCGGCCTTTATCATAAAATCGCCAGCTTTATTGAGATTACCGGCCTTGCTGTAATGCATCGCCAGCATGCCGTAAAACTCGTTGATCCTTTCGGGAAATACCTTTTCGATGGATTCGGCGATCTTCAGGTGCAAGGCTTTCCTTTTCTGATCCATCATTGCGTCGTAAGCAGCCTGGTGAGCCAGGGCATGTTTGAACACAAATTCCAGGTTGCCCTCGTCACCCGTTTCCTGAATAAATTGCATGTTCTTAAGATATTGAAGCCGTTCGCTTACTTCGCCTATGGTGTCGGCGGCCTCATCCAATACCTTGAAGTAGAAATTACGCCCGATAACTGAAGCCGTATCGAGCAGGTTGCGGGTTTTTTCGTCGAGGTTCTCAACCCGTGCATGCAACACTTCCTGGATGTTTTCAGGAATATCATAAGTGCCAGCCTCATCGCTGATCTGGAATGCATTGCCGCTGAAGCTGATGATGCCCCGGTCAATGAGCGAACGCAACACTTCTTCTATGAAAAAAGGATTTCCTCCGGTTCGTGAAACAATATTGCCCGCAAAGGTTTCCGGAACTTGCCCCGACAACAATAAATTACCGATCAGTTCCCGGGCGTGGTCTCTATCAAGCGTAGTTGTTTCAATTGATGTAAGTGCTGAAGCATGGTTCTCAAAAAGAAATCTTACCAGAGAACCGGTTGTTTCTTCATAACCTGGCCTGAAAACATTTATAAAAACAATGGGGTGGGAATGCGACAATTCATAGATCGAGCGCATCAAGGTAAGAAACGACTGGTCGGCCCAATGGAGGTCTTCAATGGCAATCACAACAGGTTTCAGCGCACTGAGTTTAACCAGAAGTTCGCGGATAGCTCTCAACATCAATTTTTCCAGTGCATTGGGATCAATTTCGCTGATCCTGACGGCAGCGGCGCCACTTAATTCCAAACTCATAAAACGGGCGATGAATGGCAATACCTCATCGGGATTTTCAGGATAAACCCTCAGTAATTTTTCCCTCAGTTTCTTTTCAGAAACCAATGCACTGTCTTCTTCCCTGATACCGGTCCATGATTTGATGATGCCAATAAACGGGTGATAGCTTAGGTGCTGCCCGTTTGAAAGCCCGCGGCCTTCGAACCAGTATAACTTGTCGAGAATGTTCTCCTTTTTCAGTTCGGCCAGCAGGCGGGATTTTCCGGTGCCCGGCGCCCCGGAAATATTGATAATCTGCCCTTTTCCCCTGTAAAGTTCAAGTAAAGCAATTTTCAGGATTTCCAGTTCTTTTTCCCTGCCCACCATGGGCGACTGGATCAGACGGCCTTCCACTTCGTTGGCTACCGGGGCTTTTTCTATTTTTCTGATGTACTTATGAATACGAAGCGGCTCGCCCAGTTCTTTGATTGTTAACGGTTCCAGTGATTCAAAATCATAATCATCCCTGCAAAAATCCGCTATTTGTTGCGAAACCATTAACTGCTCCCAATTGGCAATGGCACAAAGACGCTGAGCGATATCAAGCGGCAGCCCCAGATAGGTAAGGTGTTTGTTGCTATCACTGCCCAACCGGCCTGTATGCAATTCGCCGTATTCAATACCGGCTTTCATTTTTATTTGACCCGGTTTATCAGCTAACAGGTCAATATCTTTGATTTTTCTGCCAAGCTCAAGGGCTGCCTCCATGGATTTGGCGGCTGCTTTTTTCCTTTTCTCGTCTTTTATCACAATGATGAAGCTCCGTCCGGTAAATTGGAAAAGATCGCCACCGTGATAGTCAGCTGCTTTGCGGATCAGTTGATAAAACGATTCGATTAAATCTTCGAAATGATTTATTTCATCACTGCCGGATGATCCAGAAAATCCATCAATGGCTCCGCTGATAACAGCCGCCTTTGTTTTTTCCAGGTTCTTAAGGGTTGCGGTCATGGTTAATAATT
>JAABTZ010000435.1 GCA_011389605.1 Desulfobacteraceae bacterium | reverse complement strand
ACGCTGCATTCTTTGGCAATCGCGCAAGCCTTGATCTTGAACTTTTTACAAAGCCGTCTAAAAGCGACTTTTTACGAACGCATCAAGTGTTCCAACTTCCTAAAATCAATTGATTTCCTGAGCAAGCCCATTGAATACCAGGCCATCGAAAAAGCGAAAAAAAACATCCTTCTGCGCAGCCCAACACGAAGATAACCATAAAAGGCACGTACTGCCGGTTAACCGCCGGCAATTTCCTGTCTGCATTGCAATTTAATGAATAATCCGGTATACGGAAAATATAAGTTTGACATATACTGGCTACAATTATCATAAAAGCCGGAATATCCACTAATATACAGGACAACAAACCCCTATGGGACTCTATAAATGGCAGCGTACCCTGGCCAAACCGGTAAGCTTTAAAGGCCAGGGCGTGCATTCCGGAAAAACCGTTCATCTGACTGTCAATCCGGCGCCCACGAATTTCGGCATAAAATTCCGGCGTACGGATCTGCCGGCAAAACCAATGGTTACAGGACATTTCAACCGGGTGATAGACACCAGCCTGGCCACTGTAATCGGTGAGAACGGATGCATCGTTTCGACCATCGAGCATCTTATGGCCGCATTATCAGGACTTTCCATCGATAATGCCGTGGTAGAATTAGATGAATACGAACTGCCCATCATGGATGGCAGCGCATTGGTCTTTACCCGGGCAATCCGGGAAAAGGGTATTGCCGAACAAAACGCCCGGCGGCTGTATTTTATAATACAAGAGCCGGTTCACCTGGAAAACGGCGGCAAATCAGTGAGCATCTACCCGGACAACCGGCAGATTATCTCCTGTACAATTGATTTTTCCCATGCTGCCATAGGTCGCCAAACCCTGGAAATCGAATTAAACGAAGATAGTTTCGAGTCCGAAATTGCCGGAGCCAGGACTTTTGGGTTTCTTCATGAAATGGAGCTTTTGCAGTTTTACGGGCTTGCAAGGGGCGGGTCTCTGGACAACGCCGTGGCCATTGATGAAAAAGGTGTGGTAAACCAGGAAGGGCTGCGCTGGCCGGATGAATTTGTCCGTCACAAAATCCTGGACTGCATCGGGGACTTTTCTCTTCTGGGCATTCCCGTCCTGGGCAGGATTGACCTGTGCAAATCCGGCCACAATTTCAATCACGAATTTCTAAAATCTTTTTTTAAGAATAAACGGAGCTGGAAAACCACCACTCTCTGTCAAATTGCAAATGCTGTCTGTTAAGGCAGATGGCTTCGTAAAAAGTCTGATAGATTTATAGATTCCGGAAATACAACCGTGAAAAAAGCTTCCGCCATTTTATCCCTGATTCTGGGAGCCGTACTTTTTTCGGCAATGATGCCGGGTGCCGTTTTTGCCCAAAAAGCCCGTTTAACCGATATGGTGGTCAGCAACACCAGGGATGATCTGCTTTTGTTTGTCAAAGTCGAAGGCGCCTTTACTCAACAGATGGAGCAGGCCGTTTTAAACGGCATTTCAACAACATTTTCCTTTATTGTGCGGCTGGAAAAAATCAATCCCATGTTTATACCAAACAGTCTTGTGACAGAGCAGAAAATCACCCATACAATAAAATACGAAAGCCTCAAAAAGCAGTTTGTGGTCCGTCGCTCATGGGAAGACAACAGAGCGCTGACCACCCAGAGCTTTGAAGAGGCAAGAAAATGGATGTCGGAAATCAAAAGCCTGAGAATCGCCTCCCTTGGCTTGCTGCAGGAAGGCAAAAGCTACAGGGTCCGGGCCAAGGCCGAGCTTGATACCGTGGAACTGCCGTATTATCTTAATTACGTCTTTTTCTTTGTCTCCCTGTGGAACTTTGAAACCGACTGGCACAGCATTGAATTCAGCTATTAAAATCTGAAATGAGCGACTTTTTACGAGTTTGTCAAGTTTGCCGCAAGTACAAGGAAGATGATCACCGAGCGCCAGTCAAAAATGCGGGGCATCATCTGAGCCAGCAGATGCGGTAAAGTTAAAAATCCCGGAGAGTGTTAAATTTTTAAGGCTAAAAAGTGAAGCCCAACCGCTATATCATCCCCTCATCCCCTGATCACGAAGCCGACCGCAGTCGCAAAAAACGCGATATCATTATCATCGGAGTCGTTCTTTGCCTGGTATGCCTGCTGTCTTATTTAATTGTGCAGCTTATGGTCGCGGGAATGGAGGTCGCATTTTCGAGCATGATGCTGATGTTTATCCTTTTGAATATCGACATGCTGCTGATTTTGCTTCTGATATTTCTGGTTTTCCGCAACCTTGTAAAATTATTTTATGAAAGACGCAGCCGGATTCCGGGAACACGGCTGCGAACCAAACTGGTGGCGGCCTTTATTGCGCTTTCCCTGCTGCCGGCAGGCGTGCTTTTTGCCTTTTCCCTCCATTTTATCTCCACCAGCATCGGCTTCTGGTTCCAGGTACCCATTGAAAAGGCGCTTGACAACTCTCTTGCCGTAGGCCAGAGCATGTATCAGCACGTTGAAAACAACAACAGGTTTTTCCTTGAAAAAGCCGCCTATCAGATCAACAGCCGCAATCTTCTCCAGCCCGAGCAAAGCAGCGCTTTGAACAACTATATCCAAATTGTCCAGCGGGAGTTTAACATAGATGCCGTGGAAGCCTATGGCAGCAACTTCAGGCGCCTTGCTTTTTCAGCAGGTCCGGCGCTGCCGCCCAAGGACCTGTCTAAGCTCGACGCAAACCAGCTCCAGAAATCAACGAGCACTTCCCTTGTGACCTGGTCAACCTCTGAACTTCTTTCCCACGGAGAGCTGATACGCAATATAGCAGCAGTGCCATTTGGGGTAAAAGGCGGTGAAATAAAAGGATTTGTGGTCATCAGCGTACTGCTTCCGGCCGACATGGCAGAACATCTTGCCTCCATCTCCCGGGGGCTTGAGGAATACAAACAGATAGAGATGCTAAAACAGCCCATCCGGGTATCCTATTTCATAACCCTTTCCGTGGTAGCGCTTCTGGTGGTCTTTTGCGCCATATGGTTTGGCATGTA
>JAABTZ010000434.1 GCA_011389605.1 Desulfobacteraceae bacterium | reverse complement strand
GCTGATTCCTGTATGATGGCCATGATGTTTTTGAATTCATGGGTTAGATTTGCAGTCATTTTCCCGAAAAAAGCCAGAGTGTTCTCGGTTTCCGGATGCATTGGCCCCCCTTTTTCTGATTGCGGGGTTATGATTATTATTTGTCCGGGGAAGCTTCCCCTATTTTTAAAATCAACTCGTCGATATCCAGGGGCTTCATAAGGTAATCAAAAGCACCCTTGTGAAGGCCTTCCATGCCTCCTTTGGCAGAACCGTGACCGGTAAGAAGGATCACCGGCATATCGGGATGTTGGGATTGTATTTTTTCCATCACTTCAAGGCCGCCAAGACCGGGCATCATGAGATCGAGCACTACTATGTCAAAATCTGTGTTTTGCACCATGGAAAGGGCTGTTTCGCCTGAGGTTGCAATCTCAGCATAAAAGCCTCTTATTTCGAGTCTTTCAGCCAGGGTGCTCACAAATTCTTCTTCGTCGTCAACAAGCAATACCTTGACTGGATTACTCATTTTCCGTGTCTCCGGGTGATGTTTTGGGAAGAAAGATTGTAAAGGTCGTACCCTGTTCAAGCCTGCTGTCTACCTTGATTTCGCCGCCGAGTTTTTTTATGATCCCGTATGTGATCGAAAGGCCAAGACCTGTTCCGTATCCCTTTTTGGTTGTAAAAAAGGGCTCAAATATCTGCCGCATGGTATCTTCATCCATGCCGTGACCATTGTCCTGGATGGAAACACCCACCGTCAGGTCATCCTTCTGCCAGGAGGAAAGCACAATGCGGCCGCCGTTTTTCACCGCTGCAAAAGCATTGGTAAGTATGTTTAAAAATACCTGCTGGAGCTGGCCCCGATCCGAGGAAATTTTAGGGAGCTGCTCATCGAACTGCAGCTGGACATCAAGGCTGCGGTGATGAGCCTCCTTTTCCAGAAATCCAAGGGTGTCCTTTAGCACTTCGTTGACATCGAGCATCTCGTACTGGACGCCAATGCGCCGGGCAAACCCGAGCAGACGATGGGTAATGTTTCGGCAGCGGTCCACGGAGCTCAGGATAGGCGAAACTGCTTTCATCAGCCTGGTTTTGTCCTGATGCATGTCGTGATCCACAAGATCTTTTAACAGGCCGGCTTTTTCATTGATAATGGCCAGCGGGTTATTGATTTCATGGGCAACCCCTGCTGCCAGCCGGCCTATTGAAGACAGCTTCTGGGTATATTCAAGTTCCCGGAAAGCAACTTCCCGTTTTTCATCTGCTTCCCGGATGCGCTTGACCAGAAGCAGGGTTGAGCTGTAAATCACCAGAAAGATCACTATCACGCTTATAAAAAACATATAGGACATTTCCTGTTTCAGGGAGTGCCAGGGCTGAAACACGCGGTCCTGGGGCAGGATCATGACCAGGGTGAAATCATGCTTGATAAGTCGTGAGTATACCATGACTATATCCCGGTCGTCGGGATCAATCAGTTCTTTTACGTGGGTGCCCGATTCTCCGTAAGGAATTTCCAGAGAGCATTTTTCAAGAACATTGCCGTAAAGACGGGAATTGGTTTGAAGAACACCTTTGCTGTTTACTATAAAAGTATCTGTAATGGGATCCAGGCCCATGGGACTTATAAGTTCCTCGAATTTATGCGTATCCATAGTGGCTCGCAGAATCCAGGAATTGTTTTCATCAGTCAGGTTCTGCACAGCCATTGCAATATGGGGCAAATCCCTGTATCCCATGAAAACATCGCTTATATAGGCTCCTCGGACACGGACCTCGTGAAACCACTGCTGGCCAGAATAGTTTTTGTTAAGCAGGTCATAGGGACCGGTATAGGCAATTTTGGTTCCATTGTTGTTTATAAGTCCTAAATCAACATAGCCGCCGTATTCCTCCCGCAGGATCCGGAAGATGCGGTGAAGGGTTGCCTGGCCCGACAATATTTCGAAAGAATAGCTTGAAGCGATAAAATGGATTGCAGAAAGGCGCTCTTCGAGAAAAAGTTCAAAGGAATGGGCTGCTTTTCCTGCAATGGCGCGTATTGGCTTGATGCGTTCGGCCTTGATGTTTTTTTGGTACTGCATTGAATTGGTTACAGCCATCAGGGTCAGGGGAATTAGTGTAACAGCAAGCATCAGGAGCATGATATAGCGCTGGAGCCTTCGATAACGCTTTGGAAGGGCTTTTTTCCCACCATCCTTGCCGGATAGCCGAAGGATCAGTTGCCGCAATTTTTTTATGTTTTCCAGCATGAACTTGTTTCTCCGGGATCCAAATCTGATGCTCTCGTAAAAAGCCGGTTTTCAGATGGCGCCGTAAAAAGTTCAAGATCAGGGCATGGGCAATTGCCGAAGAATGCAGCGTACTTAGCCGTACGTGAAGATCTTCAGAAATTGCGCGTAACTCAGATATTGGACTTTTTACGATGCAATCAAATCCAATGACTTTAGTGTAAAATAATTTATTTTTATATAAATACCACAGCAGCTGATATCGTGTCCAACAATTTAACGGCCCATGCCCCTTTAAAAGTACCTAAACCGAGTAATTTTCAAGTTTGATGCTCTCGTAAAAAGTCGGTTTTCAGATGGTGCCGTAAAAAGTTAAAGATCAAGGCTTGTGCAATTGCCGAAGAATGCAGCGTACTTAGCCGTACGTGAAGATCTTCAGAAATTGCGCGTAACGCAGATATTGGACTTTTTATGGTGCCATCAAGTTTTAAGGCTAAAAATGGGTTAAGTCTCTTAATATATTATTAAAACAAAATATTCGAAAATTTTAAACGCTCAGTTTGGGATGTATTTACCGGAAATACTATTTCCCGAATGGATTTACAGGATGTTTTAATTTTTGGGTATGTGTTCAGAAAGTCAAATGAAATTCGTTAATTTGATATTCGAACTTGACGAAATAAATATAATCTTATAACGTATAAGCAAACGTGGCAGTTGATCGTCAGGGCATTGGGCAATTTTCATGTTTGTTTTTTTTATGGCTCTGATGTAATGGATCGCGCTTAAAGTGATCGATGTTCAATTAAATGG
>JAABTZ010000433.1 GCA_011389605.1 Desulfobacteraceae bacterium | reverse complement strand
AAACATTATATTGAATCCCTGGAGGTTCAAAAAAAAGCCAATAAGGCATCAGCCATTTTCGGGGGGAAATTTCCCCATGCCACTGCAATTTTTCCCGGGGGGTGCACCCAGGAGCCCAATATCGATCATATTGCCTCATACCGCTCATTAATTTCCGATGTTCGGGATTTTATTTATAAAAAATATCTTCCCGATATTCTGGCTGTGGCCGGGGAATTCCCTGAATACTGGCATATCGGCCAGAGCCGGGGCGGGTTTCTTTCTTACGGGCTTTTGCCTTTTGGGCCCGGGCTTGACAGTAAACGGCTGTTTGCACCGGGTGTGCTGCTGGAAAATACCATCAGCCGGGTGAATTTTGATGCCATTCGGGAGGATGTGAAATATTCCAAATATTCATCCCCGTCCGGTTTAACCGTCAAGGAGGGAGAATTAACCCCGTCCCCCCATAAATCCGGGGCATATTCATGGGTGAAAGCCCCGCGGTACCAGGGAAAAGTCATGGAGGTCGGTCCGGCAGCCAGAATCCTGGTGGATTACCATCAGAACAACAACCCTGAAATTAAACAAATGGTGGATAAATTTGCCGGCATTGCCGGCATTACGGCTGACAATTTAAATTCCGTGCTGGGCAGACATTTGTGCCGTGCCATATCTGCCGTGGTCATTGCCGATTTCCTGCTGGCGGAGACGGAACGGATTGATATACAAGCGCCGTTCATGGCCCGGTATGACCTGCCGGAATCAGGGGAAGGATTCGGGGCCACAGAAGCATCCCGGGGCGCACTTCTCCATTATATTAAAATTAAAGACTATAAAATCGAAAAATATGAATGCGTGGTGCCTACCACCTGGAATTGTTCACCCAGGGACGACCAGGACCAGCCGGGCCCTCTTGAAACCGCATTGGTGGGAACCCGTGTGGAGAACCCTGAAGAGCAGATTGAGGCCAATCGAATTGTACATTCTTTTGATCCGTGTCTGGCCTGTGCCGTGCATTGATAAGCCGACCCATTTGCAATTTTTTAATTTTTCGCTGAGGATAATTTTATGATAGACCGACGAGAATTTCTGAAAATGGCTGCATGTTTAAGCGCCTCTTTTGGTATTACCCAGCTGCCCGGAGTTGTTCAGGCAGCCTTGAAAAAGATAGATCCTGCAGGTGTTCCCAGACTGATCTATCTTCAGGGCCAGTCCTGCACAGGCTGTTCCATTTCTCTTTTGCAGGCGGAATCTCCCAATGCGGTTTCCATGATCACCCGGTATTCAAAACTGTCTTTTCATGCTGATTTGTCCGCCACATCCGGAAAACAGGCCCTGGATCTCATTGAAGCGTATATCTCAGGCCGGGCCGGGGAGTATTTTCTGGCTGTTGAGGGCGCTGTTCCCTGGGACATGCCGGAAGCCTGTGTGATCGGAAATAAACCGTTTGCCGATTATTTAACGGCTGCTGCAAAGACCATGAGCGGTGCCCTGGCAGTGGGCACCTGTGCCACCCATGGCGGTATTCCGGCTGCAGAAGGCAATTTGACCGGTGCTGTCAGCCTGAAAGAGTTCTATAAGCGCAAAAAAATGGATCCCCTGCTGATTGACATCCCGGGATGTTCCGTGCATCCGGACTGGGTGTGGAAAACCATCATTCATCTGGTGCAGGTCGGCCTGCCTGAATTGGTCAATGGCCAGCCGAAATTGTTTTTCAGCCGTAAGGTCCATGAACTTTGTCCACGGTATCATGATTTCCAGCAGGAAATATTTGCGCAAAAACTGGGAGACAAAGGATGTCTTTTCAAATTGGGCTGCCTGGGCCCGGATACCTATGCAGACTGTCCGACACGGTGGTGGAACGGGGGACAAACCTGGTGTATCGATGCCAATGCCCCCTGTATCGGCTGTGCATCCCCCCTGTTTGCAGCAAAAAAGAATTTCCCGTTTTATACGTCCTTTAAACAGACCGAAGTCCAAACTTCAACAGAGAGCCACAAGATTATCCGGGAGAAGTAATAATTTAAAGGAGAAAAACATGTCTGCATCGTTGGACCAGAAGGAAGAACCCCTGTTTGCAGGGTTACAGATTCGTCAGAAAATTTTTGCCGGCAGCTTTGGCATATGGGTCGCCGCCATGGTTTTGGTTTTCATTCTCATTGTCTTAACAGGCAAGGTGGGCAGTGTGTCAGGCACACTGTTCAGCGAAAGGCTTCCCATCGTTTTCGGTGTTTTATGTGCAGTATCTGTTCTGTCCGGTTATCTGCTGTGGGTGCTGGCCGGCAAGATTTCCCGACCGGTCACTGCCTGTTTGGATTTTGCAGTGGACATCCGCAGGGGGAATTATTCTGGGGCCTGCAGTATTGAGAATGGCGGCGAGGTTGCGGTCATTGCCGGGGTTTTACAGGATCTGGCAGTTTCGCTTGCGGCAGAAGAGAAAAAACACAAACAGGCAAAGCGTGAAAAGCAGGGCCTTCATAAAGGTCTCCAGGCCAATGTGAACCAATTGCATGAAACCATTGCCGGTCTTTCACGGGCGGCAGCAGAGCTGACAAAAAAATCAGACAGTATCGCCAAAGAGTCCGGCACCGTAGCTGAAACAACAGAAGGAATGGATGTGAATATCGCTTCTGTTTCAGAGGCTGCACAATATTTGCAAAAGAATATGGATGCAATCACCATTGTGACAGATGAAATGATCAGCACCATCGGTGAGATTTCCAAAAATTCCGAAGAGGCCAGGATGATCACTATAGAGGCGAAGTCGTGTGTCGATAATGCCTTTGAAAAAATTGACATTTTGGGAAATGCTTCCGAAGAAATCACCTCGGTCATTGATACCATTGTCGAAATTGCCGAACAGACAAAGCTGCTGGCGTTGAATGCTACCATTGAAGCGGCCCGGGCCGGAGAGTCCGGTAAAGGATTTGCCGTTGTTGCCGGAGAGGTGAAGGATCTGGCTGCCCAGACAAATGAAGCCACTCTTGATATAAAACACAAAATTGAGGCCATGAGCAGTTCCACGCAAAGCACGATCATCGAGATAAAAAA
>JAABTZ010000432.1 GCA_011389605.1 Desulfobacteraceae bacterium | reverse complement strand
GTCGATCCGGTTTTTGGGTCAGATTTTTCCTCTTGGCCCATGAAAAAAAATCTTCTGCCGGTAGCTTTGGCAGATTCCGCTTTTGCGAGATTCCGGCAAAACGCTTTGCCGCTATGGCCGCCGGATCGACCTGCAATACTGTATTGATCAGCTTCGGGAAGCGGCTTCCCAGGCGGCCGGCCCTCTGCACGTCCGCCAGTAAGCGCACACCAATGGGAAATCCCCGCTCATGCGCCCTGGCCCTCTTGGATTGGATTATGTCTGTGCGAATGTTTGCGCAGGGACACAAACCGCAAAGCGTGCACATATCCGCCAACCGGTCGAGTGCCTCGCCAGTCGGAGGGACCCCCTGTTCTGTTTCCCGATCATGTAGACGGTAAAGTTCAGGAAAAAACAGACAGCTGTCCTCCATTAAAAAACGGCATATATCGCAGTCTGCGCAGGCCTTCACCACACCGCGGATCAGGCTATGGGCCGAAGGTCGTTCTTCTTTCGGTTCCTTTTCCATTACCAATATCCCTGCCGGTTATCGAAAAGGGCAGCCGGTGAAATCCTGTGCCAGACGGCACCAGGGAGCAACAGCATCGCCATGTAAGAATATATAGACATTAACCGGCATTGTCAAATGGGGTGAACGACCAGGATTTCTGGAGGACAAAAATATAAATTTTATTTATTATACGAGATAGTTTATCCCTATTGACATTTATGCAGCAGGGGTTTAATAGATATTTCTATAGTTCGTGCTTGAGGAATATAAATTACAGTTACAGAACCCCATCGCAACATTTTTGAGATCGGTTCTGGAAAGGAAGTCTCGCTATGACCGACAAATGCTGTGAAAATTCTAGTGCCGTAACAATGCTCCTGGCCTGCTCCGGCGGCTCCAATGCAGGGCAGCTGGCCAACCGGGCCGCAGTGGAATTGACAGAGGAGGGCGCCGGAAAAATGTATTGCCTGGCCGGTATTGGCGGACGCCTTTCCGGTTTTGTCCGGTCCGCCAAAGACGCCGCCTCCCTGGTTGTGATCGACGGCTGCGAAATTGCCTGCGGAAAGGCCACACTTCAGGGAGCAGGGGTGCCGCTTCCGCTTCATAAACACATTGTAATAACGGAATACGGCATCGAAAAAAACAAAGAGTTCAAACTAGACCCGGAAGACGTGGAGATGGTCAAGCAGGCCGTTAAAAACGCCATCGCTGAAAAGGAAACGGACGGCGCACCCAAACCCCGTATACCGGGCGGATGCTGCGGATAACATGCGAACTCGTCGCTGATACCGGCTGAAAAACCGCCCTGGCGCAGTTCATTCCGCTGCTTTTTTTAACCGCAGCAGCCCTTTGCATTGAGTGATTCAAGCAATATATTGATTATTTAAGCCATGACAAGACATCATCTTTCTTGGGGACTTTGCCCACGGATTTCACTTCGCCGTCGATTACCACCGCAGGTGTGCCAAAAATCCCGTAGCTGGCGATTTCCATGGTGTCGGTGATTTTTATAACCGTTGCATTGGATCCGGATTCGGAAATGGCTTCTTTCACAATTTCTTCGGTTTTCGAACATTTCGGGCATCCCGGGCCCAGAATTTTAATTTCCATGATGCGACTCCTTTTTTTATTATCATTTTATTCGGCTTGCTATCTGATGATTGGATCACGCAAACAGTTCTCCGTAAAACACCCCGCAGATCGTTGAAAACAGGATGACAATAGCCACGTACGTCATTGTTTTTCTGGTGCCTAAAATCCCCCTGATAACCAGCATGTTCGGCAGAGATACCGCCGGTCCGGCCAGAAGAAGGGCCAGGGCAGGCCCCTTACCCATACCGGAACCCATGAGGCCTTGCAGAATGGGTACTTCGGTAAGGGTGGCGAAATACATGAACGCTGCGGAAACAGACGCGAAAAAGCTTGTCCACACCGGCCATATCGCAGTAATAAGGTCATTGGCGGCACCTTGATGCATCCCGGTCAGAGCAAAGAACTGGGCCGGGCTTGCCCCTACAACGGCCTCAACATATTTCGACGGGATCATCGCTTCATGTCCGGGACGTCCCAGAAAAAACCCGGCAAACAGGACGCCGATAAAGAGCAGGGGCATGATCATCATCCCATAATTGTAGGTTTCGCCAACCCATTCTTTGAGCTCGTCCTTTTGAAACCACCGCCACAGCACCGGTATTAAGAGCAACAGTGAAAGACCCGCTACATACCAGCGGATTTCATACATTGTTGCCCAGAAGCCAGCGTCTGACTGTGGCTTGCCCCAGTTGGCAAATACCAGGAAGATAACCAGCAACGCAAAAAAGGACAGGTCCTGCATCAGGCTGCGATGCATTTTTTCCTCGGGCATCTGCATTTGCGGGCCTGCCAGCCGCTCCTTGTCTTCTTTTCTGTAAATGAAAGCCATGGAAAGGCCTATGACAATGGCGAAAATAATTGCGCCGATTGCCCTGGCAACACCCATTTCAAAGCCCAGTACGCGGGCGGTCAAAATGATGGCCAGTACATTGATGGCCGGGCCGGAATACAAAAAGGCCACAGCCGGGCCGATGCCTGCCCCCCGCTGGTAAATGCTTGCAAACAGAGGCAGCACGGTACAAGAGCAAACCGCCAGGATCGTGCCGGAAACCGATGCAACACCATAGGATACGATCTTTTTGGCTTCTGCGCCGAAATACTTTACCACAGATGCTTGAGATAAAAACACCGCAATGGCCCCGGCGATGAAAAAAGCAGGAATCAGGCAAAGCAGCACGTGCTCCCGGGCATATTCCTGCAGAAGCAGAAAAGATTCCACGAGGGCACCGGCCACGCGGTCATGGGTAAACGGTACGAAGTATGCAAAGAGAAATGTCGCCAGGATAAGAAGAAATTTATTTCGTTGCGTCATTTTGATGGCCTTCTTGTCATAATAATATTGGAGAATTATTCCCTGACATTGCAAAAATGTCTTTTAATAAATCGATAAATTGGAATATATAGTTTAAATATAGATATGTCAAGTCCGGCAAATGATTTTATGAATAA
>JAABTZ010000431.1 GCA_011389605.1 Desulfobacteraceae bacterium | reverse complement strand
TAATGGGGGTTGAGGGCCACGTAAAAAATACGGGAGCCAACAATTGCGGCAATTACGAGATAAAAGCACAGGTCGGTGATCTTATCAGGGTTAAGGCCGGTTTGACGGGCCTGGTGTCTTGCAAGGGCAATGGCTGCAAGGGCGCCTGCAGCTACAAAAAATCCGTAAGTGTAAATGGTAAGAGGTCCGATTTTAAATAATACCGGAAACATGGGAGCCTTTTTTGAATCATCGATGAAACACCGGCCCAATCAGGCAGGCATTTTTTTAAACAATACGTACCAGCCGAAAATAATCATTCCAATGGTAATGGCGCTGTCGGCAATGTTAAAAGCCGGCCAGTGCCATGAGCCTGCATGCAGGTCAAGAAAATCTATGACCTGCCCGTAGCGCAGCCTGTCAATGAGATTGCCCGCAGCCCCGCCAGAGATAAAAGACAGCCCAAGGGCCAGCAGCTGCTGGTGCGGCGGCGTTTTTGAATATAAATAAACAATGAGCCCAAGGGCTGCAAGGGTGATAAGCACAAAGGCCATGGTCAGAAACAGCCCGTTTCTTTCGGCAAACAGGCCAAAGGCACCGCCCGGGTTCTGGTAGTGGACAATATTGAAAAAGCCGGGCAAAACAGTGATGCGATCATATAAGGGAACCCGGGTAACAATAATCCATTTGACCACCTGGTCGGCGGCCGCCACGGCGACTGCTGAGGCGGCAAAAAGGCAGTGTCTTCTTATCCCGGTAATCAAGCCTGCTCCTGCTGCCCTGATTGGGCCAAAGCCTCTGCGCATCTGCTGCAAATACCCAAATGGCCGGAATCCTCATCAACGCTTGAATCGTGAACCCAGCATCGCTGGCATTTCTGCGCATCAGAGGGGGTAACTCGTATTTTTATGCGCTCCATCCCGGTTTGCTGAAAGGAAGCATCGGCTTTATTCAGGGGGAGCAGCTCCACTGCGGATACAATGAAAAAAGCCCGCAGGTCTTTTTTGTATGAGGCCAGCAGTTCATACAGGGTTGAAGATGCTGCAATGGTCAGGGCCGCATCAAGGGAATGGCCGATAATTTTATCCGCCCTGGCCGTTTCCATGACCCGGGTGGCTTCTCCGCGGATCTGAAGCAGTTTATCCCACCTGGCGGCAAGGTCGGCATCCATGTAGTCGGGCCTGATTTCAGGAAACTGCCCCATATGAACACTGGGTTCCCTTACTTGTCCTTCGGGCACAAAAGACCAGATTTCCTCGGCGGTAAATGGCAAAATAGGTGCCATGATCCGGGTTATGGCACCCAGAGTGTGAAACATAACCGTCTGAGCACTTCTTCTGGCCTTCGAGTCGGCTGGAGATGTATAAAGCCTGTCTTTTAAGATATCAAGATAGATCGAGGACAGGTCAATGGTGCAGTAGTTGTACAAAGCGTGATAGACCACGTGGAAATCATATGACTCATAAGCATTCGTGCATTTTCCAACGAGATTCTGGAGTTTGTGGAGCATGAACCGGTCAATATCCTCCATTCTGCCCCATTCAATCCTGTCTTTTTTCATGTCAAAATCATAGAGATTGCCCAGCATGAACCTGCAGGTGTTTCGGATTCGGCGGTAGGCGTCGCTTAGCTGCTTTAAGATATTGTCTGAAATCCGGATATCATCCTTGTAATCTGATGCAGCCACCCAGAGCCGCAAAATTTCAGCGCCATACTTGTCAATGACTTTTTTGGGGGCAATGACGTTTCCTATGGATTTTGACATCTTCTTGCCCTCGCCGTCCACCACGAATCCGTGAGTGAGCACCGATTTATAAGGTGCTTTTTGCTTTAAGCCAACAGCCGTGAGAAGGGAGCTGTGAAACCAGCCCCGGTGCTGATCCGAGCCTTCCAGGTACAGATCCGCCGGCCAGTTCAGATTCGCTCTTGCATCCAGCACAGCAGCATGGCTGACCCCGGAGTCAAACCAGACATCGAGAATATCGGTTTCCTTGTCAAACTCAGTGCTGCCGCATTTCTGACAAGCCGTGTTTTCCGGCAGGAAAAACGGGGCATCCTTTTGGAACCAAACATCGGCCCCGTTTTGGAGAAAAGCTGCATGCACCCGATCAATCACCTCACGGTTGATCAAAAGCTCGCCGCAGGACCGGCAGTAAAATACAGCAATTGGAACACCCCAGGACCGCTGGCGGGACACACACCAGTCAGGCCGATTTGCTATCATGCCATAAATACGCTCCCTGCCCCATGATGGTATCCATTTTACGGTGTCAATGGCTTCCAGGGATTTCTGCCTGAGGCCGGTTTTGTCCATGGATATGAACCATTGGGGAGTTGCGCGGAAAATTACCGGTTTTTTACAGCGCCAGCAATGGGGATAAGAGTGGGTCATTTTTTCCGAGGCAAGAAGAAGGCCGTCTGTTTTAAGACGCTCCATAATTTTCTGATCAGCATCAAATACAAACTGACCGGCAAATTCAGGTACATCATCTGTGAGCCGCCCGTTTTCATCCACCGGCGAGTAGGCATCAAGGCCGTAGGCAAGGCCCACTTCATAGTCCTCCCGGCCGTGTCCCGGGGCTGTGTGCACGCACCCGGTTCCAGCCTCCAGGGTAACGTGGCTGGCAAGCACGATAAGAGAGGTCCGGTCTGCAAACGGATGTTTGCAGTGCTTGTTTTCCAGGTCTGAAGCCTTGATTTGTGCCGTTATTTCGTAATTGGAAATCTCAAATGCCTGCATGCAGGTTTCCACAAGATCATGGGCCAGAATCAGGAAGCCGTGCTCGGATGTATTCACTGCAGAATAGATGAAATCCGGGTGCAGGGCAACGGCCAGGTTTGCCGGCAGGGTCCAGGGTGTGGTTGTCCAGATCACCAGGGAAATGTTTTTTCCGGCAAGAGCCGGGATTTTTTCTTCAAGCGAATCCACCAGGGGGAAGCGTACGAAAATGGATGGAGATGCCTCGTTTGCATACTCGATTTCGGCTTCTGCCAGGGCTGTTTTGCAGGAACAGCACCAGTAAA
>JAABTZ010000430.1 GCA_011389605.1 Desulfobacteraceae bacterium | reverse complement strand
ATGGTCGTCTACAAGCATGATTTTCAAGGGCGAATCTTTCCGCTTTTCCGGCGGGTCATCGGCGGGTCCTGCCATTGCCTGTTTCGGCCTGGCCTCCGGGGCTGTCATATCTGCACATGCAGGTCCGCCGTTGTTTCCCACCACCAGACAGACCGCCCTGAGATCCCCAACGTTGAAGTTGTGCATGTATGTGCTGTAGGATATTTCCCCCCCGCCTGCCGGATTAAAACAAAACCGGGCCGAGGCCTGCTCCTGCTGACGCGCCCGTGCAAGAAGCGCTTCTAAGCGGTTCCGGTCCTCTTTTTGAACCATATCGGTTATGCGTGCCCCTATGATTTGTTCAGGCGAGGCGGCTGTAATGTCTGCAAACCGGCGGTTGCAGTAGAGGATCTTGCTGTCTTGCGAGACAACAGCCATCCCTTGACGGAAGTCTTTGCCTTGCTTGAAAATTTCGGTTCCGGCGTTCTTGTTGTATTCAGTCATTGATTGTTCCATCTGTTTATCGGACCTACGCTGCCCAAAGCAATGTCCGGGCGCTTTTTTGCAAGCTACTTAAAATAATCTAACACCCTCTGGCGGCGTTGTGAGGCGCTTCAAAATGCTCACATATTACGTATATGTTCCGCTTTTTCATCGCCTCACGCCTTGCCAGCGGGCGCGATCTTTTTTTTAAGATAGCTTGTAGCTATAAAAAATAATCTCAAATTGATGTTTTATAACCGGCATTGGGGTTGCGTGTAAACAAATTTTTTCCTTCCATTCTGGGACATCGGAAAGGCCGGGAAAAGGCCACATTTGAGCAACGGTTACATATGACCCTTTTTATTGGGTCGTTAATGGATTCCTGCAAGTAAATTTCAGCAAATTACCCGATAGAAATCAGCATGATAGCGACATGTTGCCGTAAGCCGGAAACCTGGCACATAACTTGAATGAAAAGTAGTGGCGGTAATAGGCTTTATGTTGGTGCCGCCCTTATCTGGCACAATTAACTGAAAGGAAACGAAAATGAAAAGAAAAAGCGTAAATCAACTGATGCTATTTATACTGGCCATTGCCATCATAGCCGCTACAGGCATGGCAGGCTGTGCCACGACCGGCATGGAGCGTTCAACAAAGGCGCAAACCTCCATGACAGAAATGGACGGCAATATCAAATTGCTTCTTGTTCAGATAGATGCAACAGAGGCGTCGCTCAGAGAACTTGTCAAACCGGATAACTCCGACGTGGAAAAGGCCTTTCATCTCTATTCGGCAAACGTCTCAAAAATGGATCAATTAGAGAGAAACTTTACCAGACACACCGATGAAATGAATGCCAGAGGCAAGGATTATTTCGAGGAATGGCAGAAAGAAGGCGATAAATATAAAAACCCGCGGATACAGCAGCTCAGTGAAGAACGGCGACTTGAGCTCAGCAGGATATACGGGGACATCGCCACAAGCAGCATCGGCGTAAAGGAGAGGCTCAATTCTTACGTAACTGATCTTAAGGAAATCCAGAAGTATCTTTCAAACGACCTTACGCCAAAGGGCATCCAGGCCATTGCACCACTGACCCGTGAAGTAACCAGTAAGAGCAGCGGGCTTACAAATGAGATAAAGGATATTCAAGCGGCGGTTAACAGGGCAAACGCAGCCATGAATCAGTAACAGGAATAACAGGAATATGGATACTTTCGGTCCCGGCCGTTTTTCGACAACCGGAAGTATCCAAATATCTTTAACGATTCCATGCGGGAAAGGGGCACAAGATGGGAGACAAGGGGAAAAAAGATAAAGGCAAACGCGAAGATCAGAAAAAAAGCAAAAGCACGCAAAAAGAAAAACGGAAGCAAAAAAACCAAAAGGAATCGGAAAGCCCCATAAAAAAGCAGTAATCCGCCAATACAGCAGGTAGACGGTACCCAATACCTGCTGTAATTTGATGGCGTCGTTAAAAGTTCCATCTACTGCGTTGTAGCAATTTTTCATCCGCTCAACATACTACTTGTATGCCTTCGCGTATGAAAAATTGCTACGCCTTGTATATGGAACTTTTAACTTAGCCATCTGTTACGTATCTTGTGTTTTTTCACAAGTGCATTAATATTTGGCAACCACCCAAACGGCGTGAACAATTCCCGGAATGTAACCAAGAAGAGTTAACAGGATGTTAATCCAGAAGTGTTTCCCGATGCCGACCTTTAGAAATACCCCGAGAGGGGGTAAAATGATTGCAAATAGGATGCGGATTAAGTCCATGGCGTTGCTTCCTGTTTTTTAGTCTTTACCCTCTTTGTATCCTTCCTCAAAGCTTTCTGCACCCTCTTCTACCTCCTCAGCCCCTTGCCCCGTCCATACACCCATTTGCCTGCACCCTGAAAAACTTGCAAAAGCCAAAATTCCAGCCATAACGAATATAAGAATTTTCTGTTTCATGTGTCTTTCTCCTCGTATAATAATGTTGTTCATGCCTACCCTGATTTCCAAGCCGCGGCGGGCAAAATTTGGTGCGCGCATCGCTCACTCCACGGCTTCCTCTGCTTCTTCACCAACTTCCTCCAAGGATTCGCCCGCGTCTTCACCGACTTCCTCCATGGTTTCTGCTGCTTCCTCGCCGGCCTCTTCAATTTCATTGTCATTTCCGCAACCGAGCATCCCGATGCTGATTGCACTCAACAATGCCAGCATCAAAAAAAGCTTCCTGAAAAATTTCATGCCCCCTCCTTTGTCTATAATTTTAAGCAATAGCGATCAATTTTGCTGTTTTTTTTCAGTACCCGGAATATGATTTCGGGCGATTCATTTGCTCGCTGCTTTCAGTATTTCAATTGTTGTGCCAAAGCGCTGTCTTTCATGAAAAATTAATATAGGATACTGATTTTAATCGGTAATTATCTGGAAAGGAACTTTCTGGAACCTCATTTACGTCCAAATAAAAAGGTCAAATATTACCCAATGGTCATATAGGACCCTTTTTCCGCACGGAATTGACCTCCCGTCTTCCCTTTCTCTGACAACCGGACCGCACTCCCTTGTCATCAGCACCCCCGATCTGATCCTGGCACTGG
>JAABTZ010000429.1 GCA_011389605.1 Desulfobacteraceae bacterium | reverse complement strand
CATTTACGCGTTCGGCTATATTATGCCCTTCGCGTACCGTCATGTTGTCATCGACCAGGATATGCAGGTCTACGTGCCAGTCCTCTCCCAGACTGCGCGTTCGAATGGCATGCGCTTGCTGAACGCCTTTCACTTGCATGGCAATAGAGCGGATTCGTTCAATGTCATCGGTCGATTTACCACGGTCGATCAAAGATTGTAGAGCAGGTGCGGCTATAGACCATGCAGCATATAGTATCAGAGTCGAGACGATAATTCCGCCGATCGGATCCAATATCCAAAAGCCTTCGGGGAGAAGTTTGGCCCCCATCACTGCAACCAATGCAGGGATGGAGCTTAAAGCATCAGAGCGGTGATGCCAGGCATTGGCTCGCAATGCACTGGAAGTAAACGTCTTTCCTTTGTATTTGGTCCAGTGGTAAAGTCCTTCTTTTACAACTACCGACACGCCAGCGGCAATGGCAGCCAACCAGCCGGGTGTCTGTGTCTCGCCCTCGCGCAATGTTTCCAAGGCAGATAACATCAACCCCACGCCTACACTTGCTAAAAGAATACCGATGCCGATGGTGACGATAGTCTCAATTCGGCCATGTCCATAAGGGTGATCCCGATCAGCAGGCTTTCCCCAAAGTTTTGCACCCACCAACACAGCAAGATCTGTAACTGTATCAGACAAGCTGTGAATGCCATCAGCAAGAACCGCCTGGCTGTTGCCAATGACGCCTCCAATAATTTTAAAGGCACCCAGGATTATATTCCAGAGCATCCCGATACCAGTGACTCGCATTACTTCTGCGCTGTTCCTGGAACGATTCTCCATAAGGCTCCAGTCCTTCCAGTGGTGAGCTGTAATGTAGCAGCTTTCTGTAAAGCTCCAAGACGGTGCATCAAAGCGCTTCGAACGCTACGCGGCCGTCAGCGGCAAGGAGAATCACGATGTCTGACCACAATCTGATCGGACCTTTCGTCCGTCGGTACCTGCTCGAAGATCTGGTAGCCGACCGCAATCTCACTGAGGGACGGGTGTCAATAGGCGGGCGTCAACAGCCCCTGAATGATCAGGTCCGTGGCTTCGTCCTCGGTCAAACCTCGGGACATCAAGGTTTGCAGCTGTTTGGAGTCGACGCTGCCCACGGAGGCTTCATGGGTGACATGAGCACGGGGATGCCTGACTTCCACCACCGGAATAGCGCTGGCGGTGGCCTGGCCCTGCACGATCTCCTTGCAGTCCACGTGCCCCCGGGCGAACGGCGCGGAAGCAACCATGGTATTTTTAATGATGGCCGTGGCCCTGTCCCGGACGGCGATATTGGTCATCAACACGCCATGGGCTCTCTCTCCCTCCAGGTGGGCCTTTTCATTGATGGCAACGCGGTCGTCGCCGGTGCCGTTGACGCGGGCCGACATCTCCAGAATGCTGCCGGGTCCACAAAAGGCTTCATACTCCATGTCGATTTCCCCGACCCGGCCCTTGACCAACTCAAAATCGGTCCGGAAACGAGCCTGCTCCGCCAGATGAATCACCGCCCGCGGCACCACGGTAACGCCGCCGGCATCGCCGTGGACATGGCGCTCCAGGTAAGCGTACTCGGCGCCCCGGCCGATATTAATCTCGGCGTCCATGGTGTGGCGGACGTCCACGGCATTGGGAAAAGTGCAGCTGGCAAGGATGGAAATGGAGGCATGATCCTCCAGTCGGGTTTTCATCAGGATTTTTTGGACCCCGGATTCCGGCAGCATGCCGAAACAGATCCGGACCGGCTTTTCAATAACCGTGTTTTCCTTGACGAGTATCTCCGCCCGGATGCCCTCCGCCATCTCTTCGGCCTGAACCTCCAGGCCGGGCACCAGGTGAAGGCCCAACACCTGATTGCCGTGGATCTCGATATGGGCGACATCCGGCGACATGACGTGGGATTCGCCGAGGCTTTCATACAATTTGGCGATCATCTCGTTCTTGTTCATGACACAGCCTCCTTCAGGGGTTGGTTCTTGTGGTCACAGGGTAGGCAATTGTCACCGAAATAGGTCATGATTTTGTCAACTTCCCCTTTTTCAACCAGTTGCCCGCAACACAACAGAAAAGCGTGGTCAGCCTTTTCCAGAACCGTCTGGGAATGGGTGATCAGCAGGACGGTGGTGCCATTTTCTTTCAAGCGCCGTATGGCCAGAAAAATCTTGTTGAGGGCGTCCACGTCAATGCCTGAATCAGGTTCGTCCATCATTACCAGGGCCGGTTCCATGACCAGAATGGAGGCCAGTTCCACGCGTTTGCGCTCGCCGCCGGAAAGAGTCTGGTCTACCGACCGCGGCAGGTACTCGCCCGGATCCAGCCCCACCACTTCCAGCGCCCAGGCGGCCTTCTCGTCGGACTTGTCAGCGGAGCCGGCGATGATAAAGGTTTTCACAGAAAGACCTTCAAACCGGGCCGGCTCCTGCCAGGCCAGGGTAATGCCCAGGCGGGCCCGCTCGTCGGTGGTGAGCTTTTTTATGGAGGTTCCCTGAAAGCGGATATCGCCCTCAAATTCCCCGTATCCGCTCAAGCCCATGATAGTGGAGGCCAAGGTGGATTTGCCGGCGCCGTTGGGCCCGACCACGGCGTGAATATGACCGGGCCAGAACGACATGGAAAGATTGCTCAGAATCTGTTTTCTCCCCAGGTAGAGAGTCACCTGGTCAATGTCCAGCAGGTTTTTGTCCCTGTTTTCGTCACTCATGTTCACACCCCCGGTTTTTTTATTACGGCTGACCCGACCTGACCCGGATATTTCAAGAGATATCCGGATTAGAAATATCCGGGTAGAACTATCCAGGTTAAAAGACATTCTATCCATGCCGCTTTATTCGTCAAGAAGGCCATTTTTATGGCACCGTCCTGAAAATTATATCCCGGCAAAAGAAAGCGGAGAAAGGCAAGCAATACAACCCTGCTCTCTCATATGGATTCAAGGCTGACTGCTTCACCCTGTGCATTTATAACCGTAACGCCGATTATTCGCGGCTTCAAATCATTGTAGCGCATGATTCATATCCTTCTATTTGGTCAGGAGGCAAAAACATC